>NZ_JBMNDO010000126.1:0-23927 GCF_052542855.1 Streptomyces sp. SAS_281 | reverse complement strand
GATGGTACTGCAGGGGGGACCCTGTGGGAGAGTAGGACGCCGCCGAACAATCATTGTGGGGAAGCCCCGTGCCGATGGCACGGGGCTTTTCTGCGTTTCCGGCCAGTCACATATGCCCTGCTTCTTTGAGTGCCAGGCAGGCATCGGTGAGTGCGGGTGACAGCTGAGCAGGTTCGCGCTGATACGCCGTCGCTCACCCGGCGGGACAGCCGCCTATGGCGGCGGGCGAATCGGCTGCGTAGCCGGCGCTTTCGGGGGAGACGGCCGTTTTGGCGACCGTGGTGTGGGCGGCTTCCGCGCGTCGTGGATGAGATACCCGAGGCGCGCAGCGCGGTGTGCTGGTGGGGTGTCAGCGGCCTGGGGGCGGTGGCCAGGAGTGCGTCGTGTCGGGCCGGTCGCGGATGCGGCGTCTCGGAGGGCGGTGACGACGCGGACGGATATGCCGTGCTCCTTGAGGAGTTCGGCGATGGCCCTGCTGCCGTAGCGGGCCGCAGAATTGGGGGCCGAGGCGGCCGCGTTGGTCCCGGAGCGGACCGCGTATGTGACGTCGTTCAAGCCCGGGAGCGCTGTCCGCAGGCGAGCGTCGTGCGCGGGAAGGATGCGGCCCGCCTCTGCGGCCGCTTCGTCGGGGGTGCGTCCGGGGCGCGGCTCCAGCGGGCCCGGCGTCCGGCTGCCGCGTGGGCCCGGACGGAGGCACGGTGGTCCGCGGTACTGGGTGGACCGTGCGTGAAGAGCGCTTCGGCGGATGGCCGGCCGGATTGCGTGGTCCCCAGGCGCCACCGGAGCGCGGCCGCCGGGGCGAGGACGGTCAGGAGGGGAACGATCAGGCCGGCGGGCCCGCCCGGTGCGGCGACGGAGGCCGCTGATTCGCACCGGCCGCCTCCCGGGCGGGCAGGCGGCCGGTGTCTGCGGGGGCGCCGCCGCTCGCTCGTGCCAGCAGTCGTGCTGCCGTATCGCCCGCCCCCGGCACGGTGTCAGTTCTCGTTGTCGAAGCCGGGCAGCCCCGCTGCCCTGGCCAGGTCGAGGTCGAGCGCTTCGCGCCGGATGCGCTGGTCCACGTAGAGAAGGGCCGTGACTCCGGCGGAGAGCGGATACGTGATGGTGGCGGCTACCACGTCGCCGATGGCGGTGATGATCAGGAACGGCCAGCCGAACTCGGTGGCTTCCCCGGAGAGGAGGGAGCTCAGGGTGCCGTCGTCCACGCCCATCGCGACGACGCCGAAGGGGATGCCGACCACCAGCCCCACGATCAGCGTCAGCAGCAAGGTCAGCGCAAGGATGCCGAACGTCCGCCACCAGGCGCCCCGGACCAGCTTCGCCGAGCGCCGCATGGCAGTGGCTACCGGCTGCCGTTCCAGCATCAGCGCGGGCGCGGCCAGGCTGAATCGGACCGACAGCCACAGGAAGACGGCTGTCGCGGCAAGCAGCCCGAGGAATGCGAGGCCGACTCCCGCCGCGTCGCCGATCAGAAGCCCGGGCAGGATGCCGGCGGTCATGATCGCTCCGCCCATGACGGCGAGGAGGAGGGTCAGCCCCAGCAGGGGGAGAAGCCTGGGTCGGGCCTCGGCCCAGGCTTCGGACAAGGTGACCTGGCGGCCCAGCACGGAGCGGCTGATCACCACGGTCATCACCGACGTGGTGAAGATCGTGGCCAGCATCGAGATGAACAGGGGCGGGGCGAGGTCCAGGAGGCTGTACCGGAGCGATTCGGTGGCCTGACGCAGCGCCTCGGAGCCGGTGGCGTCGCTGTCGACCGAGGGCGGGTCCGGCAGCAGATTGCGCTGGATGAGGAGGATGGCGGTCTGCGCGATCACGGCGACCGCGAGCGTGACGCCGACGACCGTGCGCCAGTGGGCGCGCATGGTGGAAACGGCGCCCTCCAGGATCTCGCCGATGGCGAGCGGCCGGAGCGGGATGACACCGGGCTTCGCCGCCGGCGGCGGGCCGCCCCAACCCGGTCCTTGCGGCGGAGTACCCCATCCGGTTTCCCGCGGCGGGGAGTTCCAGCCGGGGCCGGGGCTGTGTGCCCGGGCGCCCCGGCCCTGGTGGGGCTGCGGGGCGGCGGGGCCGGTTCCGGTGGGGCTCGGAGGGGACCACTGACCGGCGGGGGGCTGCTGGGCGGCCCAGGTCCCCGAGGGGGCGGTGTCGTCGGCCGGCTCGGAGGGGCGGGGGATGCCCGTTGCCCGGTCGTCGGTCTCCCGGGCGGTCGTCGCCCGTCCGTCCGTCTCCCGAGGGGTCGTGTCCTGACCTGCCGCGTCCTGACCTGTCGTTTTCCGACCAGCCGTGTCTCGATCTGCCGCTTCTCGGTCGGCCGGCTCACGGTGGTCCGTGTCGCGGCCGTTCGTCTGCTGGTCGTCGGAGGGGGCGGATCCGGGCGAGGCCCAGCCCGGAGTGTCGTTCATTGTCGCTCCTTCGCGGTCCTGTCCGCGCGTCGCGGCGTCAGGCTGGCAGCCATCGTGCCACGCGTCGGTGCCGTCCGGGCCCGGCCCTGTGACCGGCTCGTGCCTTCAGGTCCGGGCGGGTCACCGGGCAGACTGGGTGGATGGCTGATCAGGACGCGCAAACGCCCGTGGGCATCGAGCCCGCCGGGCTGCCCTCAATTCGCTGGGACGAACCTCCGGAAGGCCCCGTGCTGGTGCTCCTCGACCAGCGGCGGCTGCCTGCGGAGGAGACGGAGCTGGTGTGCACCGACGTGCCGGCTCTGGTGGACGCGATCAGGACGCTCGCCGTGCGGGGGGCGCCCCTGCTGGGAATCGCCGGAGCTTACGGTGTGGCCCTGGCGGCGGTGCGGGGCTATGACGTGGCGGAGGCCACCGGGCTTCTGGAGCGGGCCCGGCCCACCGCTGTGAACCTGGGGTACGGCGTGCGCCGGGCCGCCGCGGCGTACTGGGCGGCGCTCGACAAGGGGGCCGGTCAGGAGCGGGCCGGGGCGGCCGCGCTGGCGGAGGCCAAGGCGCTGCACCGGGAGGACGCCGCGGCCAGCGGGCGGATGGCCCTGCACGGGCTCGCCCTGCTGGACGAGCTGGTTCCGGGCGGGGGGCACCGGCTGCTGACCCACTGCAACACGGGGGCGCTCGTCTCCGGAGGCGAGGGCACCGCCTTCGCGGTGGCGCTCGGGGCCCACCGGGAGGGACGGCTGAGGCGGCTGTGGGTGGACGAGACCCGTCCGCTGCTGCAGGGCGCCCGGCTGACCGCGTACGAGGCGGCGCGCAACGGCATGCCGTACAGCCTGCTCACCGACAACGCGGCGGGGTCGCTGTTCGCGGCGGGGGAGGTGGACGCCGTGCTGATCGGGGCGGACCGCATCGCCGCGGACGGGTCGGTGGCCAACAAGGTGGGGAGCTATCCGCTGGCGGTGCTCGCCAAGTACCACCACGTACCGTTCATCGTGGTCGCCCCGACGACGACCGTGGATCTGCTCACCGCGGACGGGGCGTCCATTACCGTGGAACAGCGTTCCGGGCGGGAAGTGACGGAGCTCACAGTCCCGCCGCGCGGAGCGGGGGACGAGGAGGCGGGCGGGGTGCTCGTCGCCCCGGTGGGGACTCAGTCGTACAACCCCGCCTTCGATGTCACGCCGCCGGAGCTGGTCACGGCGATCGTCACGGAAGAAGGCGTAATCTCGCCGGTCACGGGGGCCGGGCTGGCAGAGCTGTGTGCCAGATCATCGCAGGTAACGATTAGCTAATGGGATGATGTCGTTTATGAAGGGACGCGTCCTTGTCGTCGACGACGACACCGCACTGGCCGAGATGCTCGGGATTGTGCTGCGTGGTGAGGGTTTCGAGCCGTCGTTCGTAGCGGACGGCGACAAGGCACTTGCTGCATTTCGAGAGGCGAAGCCGGACCTGGTCCTGCTCGACCTCATGCTGCCCGGCAGGGACGGCATCGAGGTCTGCAGGCTGATCAGGGCCGAGTCGGGTGTGCCGATCGTCATGCTGACTGCCAAGAGTGACACGGTTGACGTGGTGGTGGGCCTGGAGTCCGGGGCCGACGACTACATCGTCAAACCGTTCAAACCGAAGGAGTTGGTGGCCCGGATCAGGGCACGTCTGCGCAGGTCCGAAGAGCCGGCCCCGGAGCAGCTGACCATCGGGGACCTGGTCATAGACGTCGCCGGGCACTCGGTGAAGCGGGACGGGCAGTCCATCGCCCTGACCCCGCTGGAGTTCGACCTGCTGGTCGCGCTCGCGCGCAAGCCGTGGCAGGTCTTCACCCGTGAGGTGCTCCTGGAGCAGGTCTGGGGCTACCGGCACGCGGCGGACACCCGTCTGGTCAACGTGCATGTGCAGCGGCTCCGCTCCAAGGTCGAGAAGGACCCGGAGCGGCCGGAGATCGTGGTGACCGTCCGAGGCGTCGGTTACAAGGCCGGACCGAGCTGACATGACCCTGGGTAGCACTGCTCCGAAGCCCGGGGAGCCGGGAGTCCGTGCGGAGCGGGCTACCGGTTCAGGGCGCACCTCGTCCCCAGTCGAGCGCTTCCTGCAGGGCGGCCGGTTGTTCCAGGACCGGGCGCCCGGCGGGCCGGTGCCGCGCTTGCTGATGCGCTGGGTGCGGCGCCCGCTGCTGCCCGTCGTGCGGCTGTGGCGACGCAACCTCCAGCTGCGGGTCGTCGCGGGCACGCTGCTGATGTCGCTCGGAGTGGTGCTGCTGCTCGGCCTCGTCGTGATCGGGCAGGTGCGCAACGGCCTGCTCGACGCGAAGGGCAAGGCGGCCCAGACACAGGCCGCGGGGGGCTTCGCGGCCGCCCAGGAGAAGGCCAACGCGCCGCTCACCCCCGTACCCGGCCAGGGCGACGCCGCGGCGGACGGCACGATAGAGAACAACTCCTGGCGCACCGAGCTCGTCGACCAGCTCGCCAGTGGCGGCAAGAACGCCTTCAACGTGATGGCGCTCAGTGCCGACGACGGGGCCCGTGCTCCCCGTGGTTCGGGGCACGTCAAGGCGGCGAGCATTCCGCAGAGCCTGCGGGACGCGGTGAACAAGGGCCCCGGCGCCTTCCAGACGTACTCGCTGATCGAGTACGAGAACGGGCAGGAATCCCAGCCCGGCCTCATCGTCGGCAAGCGCCTCTACGACATCGACCGCGACTCGTACCAGCTCTACTACGTCTTCCCGCTGACGCAGGAGGAGAAGTCCCTGAACCTGGTCAAGGGCACGCTGGCGACCGCCGGCCTGTTCGTGGTGGTGCTGCTGGGCGCCATCGCCTGGTTCGTGGTGCGCCAGGTCGTCACCCCCGTACGCATGGCCGCGGGCATCGCCGAACGGCTCTCCGCCGGCCGGCTCCAGGAACGGATGAAGGTCACGGGCGAGGACGACATCGCCCGGCTCGGCGAGGCGTTCAACAAGATGGCGCAGAGCCTCCAGCTGAAGATCCAGCAACTGGAGGAGCTGTCCCGGATGCAGCGGCGGTTCGTCTCGGACGTCTCGCACGAGCTGCGTACGCCCCTGACGACGGTACGGATGGCCGCCGACGTCATCCACGAGGCACGGGTCGACTTCGACCCCGTCACAGCCCGGTCCGCCGAGCTGCTGGGCGACCAGCTCGACCGCTTCGAGTCGCTGCTCTCCGACCTGCTGGAGATCAGCCGCTTCGACGCCGGCGCCGCCGCGCTGGAGGCGGAGCCGATAGACCTCCGCCAGGTGGTGCGCCGGGTGATCGGCGGCGCCGAGCCGCTCGCCGAGCGCAAGGGCACCCGGATCAGGGTCGTCGGCGACGAGCAGCCGGTGATCGCCGAGGCCGACGCGCGGCGCGTCGAGCGGGTCCTGCGCAACCTCGTCGTCAACGCCGTCGAGCACGGCGAAGGGCGCGATGTGGTCGTGCGCATGGGCGCGGCCGGCGGAGCGGTCGCCGTCGCCGTCCGGGACTACGGCGTGGGGCTGAAGCCCGGCGAGGCGACCCGGGTCTTCAACCGCTTCTGGCGGGCCGACCCGGCCCGGGCCCGGACCACCGGCGGCACCGGCCTGGGCCTCTCCATCGCGGTGGAGGACGCGCGGCTGCACGGCGGCTGGCTTCAGGCGTGGGGCGAGCCCGGCGGCGGTTCCCAGTTCCGGCTGACGCTGCCGCGTACGGCGGACGAGCCGCTGCGGGGCTCGCCGATACCTCTGGAGCCGGAGGACTCGCGGCGCAACCGGGAGAGCCGGGAGCGGGCCGGGGACGCCTCCGCCACGGGCGGCGGGCACCGGCTGCTGGCCGTGCCCTCGCAGCACGCCGGTACGGGACGCGCCTCGCTTCCGGTGCCGGCCAGGACCGCGCCCGCATCGGTGCATCCAGCGGCCCTGCCGGGCAACGGGGCGCGGGTGGTGCCGCGTCCTTCGGAGGAACGGCAGGCCGGTCACAACGACTCTCCGGGGCGCGAACCGGGGCGGGAGGACACGATCCGTGAGGACTGACCGTCGTCAGGGCGGCCGTGGGCGTGTGGTGGGGGTGACCGTGCTGGTCGGATGCGGTGCGCTCATGCTGTCGGCGTGCGGCTCGATGCCCGTGTCCGGGGACGTCAAGGCCGTCGACGCCTCGCAGCCCGGCGACTCCCAGGTGCAGGTGTACGCGGTCGCCCCACGGGACGGCGCCACCCCGAACGAGGTGGTGGACGGCTTCCTCGAGTCGATGACCAGCGACGACTCCGACTTCCGGATCACGCGCAAGTACCTCACCAAGGAGGCGTCGCGGCGGTGGAAGCCGAGCGCGGAGACCACCGTGCTGGCCAAGGCGCCCAACCGGAGCGACCGCCCGGTCCGCGACCAGGACCGCAGCACGACCGAGGTCAGCTTCACCCTGACCGGGGAGCAGGTGGCGACGGTCGACGCGCGGAACGCGTACCAGCCGCTCGTGCCGACGGATTACTCCCGCACGGTCCACCTGGTGCGGGAGAAGACGCCGGAGGGCAGGGAATGGCGGATCGACTCCGTGTCGGACGGCCTGGTGCTCGGCCAGTCCGACTTCAAGCGGCTGTACCGCTCGGTCAATAAGTACTACTTCGCGACCGGCCGGTCCGACGCGGACGCCACGCTCGTCGCCGACCCCGTCTACCTCCGCAACCGCACCGACCCCGCGACGGGGATGGACACGGTGACGCAGGCGGTCCGCAGCCTTCTGCGGGGCCCGACCGACTGGCTGCGGCCGGCCGTCGCCTCCCGCTTTCCGACGGGGACGGACCTCCGCAAGGGGGTCGCCTCGCTGACGCCGGACGACCGCAACGTCCTGAAGGTCCCGCTCAACAAGAACGCGGACGGGACGGGGCAGCGGGTCTGCCGGATGATGGCCGCGCAGGTCCTCTTCACCCTGCGGGACCTGACGTCCGCGCGGGTCGAACAGGTGGAGTTGCAGCGTTCCGACGGTTCGCCGCTGTGCGTGCTCGACGCGGACCAGGCGGAGGAGTACGCCCCCGACGGCTCCTCGGGCGGACCCGACAGCCAGTACTTCGTCGACGCCAAGGGCCGGGTGGAGCGCATCCCGGGCAGCACCAGGGGCAGCGGCGAGCCGGAGCCGGTGGCCGGCCCCTTCGGCGACGGCGCGCTGAAGGTGAGCGCGGTGGGCGTGGCCCGGGACGAGCAGTCGGCGGCGGCGCTCTCCCAGCACAACGGGTCGCTCTACGTGGCCTCCATCGCCGTCGACGGCGAGCTCCCCGTAGCGGCTGTGACGAGCAAGGCGGCCGACCCCGCGGACCGGCTGACGGCGCCCAGCTGGGACGGCCGGGGCGACCTCTGGGTGGCCGACCGCGACCCGGAGAACTCCAGGCTGCTGCGGCTTCCCCGAGGCACGGGCAAGCCGCAGGAAGTGACCGTGCCGAGCCTGGGCGGCAGCCGCATCGCCGGGCTGCGGCTCTCCTCGGACGGGGTGCGCATAGCGCTGCTGCTGACGAAGGACGGCCACACGACGCTGAAGATCGGCCGGATCGAACGGCTCGGCCCGCAGGACGACGCCCAGGTGTCCGTGGTCGACCTGCGCCAGGCGGCGCCGCAGTTCGCGGACGTGACGGCGGTGTCCTGGTCCGGGCGCAGCCGGCTCGTGGTCGTCGGCAAGGAGCAGGGCGGCGTGCAGCAGGTCCGTTACGTGCAGGCGGACGGTTCGACCCCCTCTTCCGGCGTCCTGCCCGGGGTGAACCAGGTGCTGGCCATCGCCGCCGCCGACGACGAACAGCTGCCGCTGATGGCGGACACCTTCGGCGACGGGATAGTCAAGCTCCTCCCCGGGGACAACTGGCAGACCGTGCTCAAGGAGGGCTCGGCGCTGGTCTACCCGGGCTGACACCGCCGCCCGGCCGGGGTTTTCCACAGGGGTGGCCCGCCGGCTCCGCGAGGAGCACAGTTGAGATGTGCGGGGATGGTGGCGGGAGATCAGCGGGCTCGTGCTCCCGGTGTCCTGCGGTGGCTGCGGCAGGGCGCGGACGGAGCTGTGCGAAGCGTGCGGCGCGCGGGTGCACGGCGGAACGCCGCGCCGGGTGCGGCCCTCGCCGGAGCCGCCCGGCCTGCCCGTGGTGCATGCCGCGGCCGGGTACGAGGGCGCGGCGCGGGCGGTCCTGCTGGCCCACAAGGAGCGTGGCGTGCTCGCGATGGCGCGTCCCCTCGGCCGGGCCCTGGCGGGCGCGGTACGGGCCGGAGCGGGGCGGGACCGGGACGGACGGCCGCTGCTGCTCGTACCGGTGCCTTCCGCGCGCAGGGCTGTCGCGGCGCGCGGGCACGACCCGGCACGCAGGATCGCGCTGGCGGCGGCCGCCCAGCTGCGGCGGACGGGCGTACCGGCGACCGTTGCCGCGGTGCTGCGGCAGCGGCGGCCGGTGACCGACCAGTCGGGTCTGACCGCGGCGGAGCGCCGGGCCAACCTGGCCGGTGCGCTGGGTGTGGTGGCCGGGGGTGGACAGCTGCTCACCGCCGGACGGGTGGTGCTGGTGGACGACCTGCTCACCACGGGGGCCACGCTGGCCGAGGCGGCCCGGGCGCTCGACGCCGCAGGTGGGCTCGCGGAGCCCGGCGGACGCGCCGCGGCCGTGGTGGCGGCTTCCCCGCCGGCCTTCGACGCAGCATGTCCCGTCGGCCGCGAAATAAACCGGAACTGGAAATGAACTTGCATCGTTGCAGGTAGTGAGTGGGCGAAGAGACCTGAACGGAGGTACGTGCGAGTAGCGGGTGCCGACATCCGTCCGAGCAGGCTATGTTCGGTTGTGAGGAATGGTGAATGCCGGCCCTCGACGAATGCACCATCAGGTTTCGGGCAGGCGACCCACCAGTGGTTCGGAAACCGGAAATCCGGTGGGGTGGAAACCCAGCCGGCTGGGGAGGAGGAGGTGGAAGTCACCGAGTCCGCGGTCCCGGCCATCACCGGGGCCTGGTGCAAAAGGGAGATGCTCCGCCGCCGAGCGGAGCGATCCGGGAACGGAGTTCTGCGTGGACATCGTCGTCAAGGGCCGCAAGACCGAGGTGCCCGAGCGGTTCCGCAAGCACGTGGCCGAGAAGCTGAAGCTGGACAAGATCCAGAAGTTCGACGGCAAGGTGATCAGCCTCGACGTGGAGGTGTCCAAGGAGCCGAACCCTCGTCAGGCAGACCGCTCCGACCGGGTGGAGATCACCCTCCGCTCGCGTGGGCCGGTCATCAGGGCGGAGGCGGCCGCAGGCGACCCGTACGCAGCGCTGGACCTGGCCACCGGAAAGCTGGAGGCCCGGCTGCGCAAGCAGCACGACAAGCGCTACAGCCGCCGGGGCACGGGACGCATCCCCGCTGCCGAGGTCGGAGAGATGGTGCCGGACGCGGCATCCTTCAACGGTGACGGCGAGCTGATTCCCGACGAGACGCCACAGGCCGTACCCACCACCAGGATCGGTTCGCTCGAGGTACAGGGCGATGGACCGCTGGTGATGCGCGAGAAGACGCACGTCGCGGCGCCCATGTCGCTCGACCAGGCCCTCTACGAGATGGAACTGGTCGGACACGACTTCTATCTGTTCGTGGACAACGAGACGAAGGAACCCAGTGTCGTCTACCGGCGACACGCCTACGACTACGGTGTCATTCATCTGAGGACCGACCCGCTGGCCGCCGACGAGGCGGGCGGCGCGGGCGGCGCGCTCGGCGGCTGACGCCACCATCGAGTGGTGCCCCTGGAGCGTCCGTGCGCCCCCAGGGGCACCCGTCTGTCACCAAGTCATCACCGCACTGACGTCCCGGCATGAAATCATGGCAGCCAAGCCAATCGGTGCTCTGTGAACTGCCGTTGGCGGACATTCGTGAATTTCAGGCCGTGGCCTTCAGGGGGAGGAACGATGGCGGACACCTTCGGGCCCGTGCGCGACGCGCGTGAGGCCGACGACGCCCCACGCGGCCTCGGCGGTGCGGACCGGGACGGCGGCTACCGCAAGGAGCCCATCAGGGTCCTGGTGGTCGACGACCACGCGCTCTTCCGCAGAGGTCTGGAGATCGTCCTCGCGCACGAGGAGGACATCGAGGTCGTCGGCGAGGCCGGGGACGGCGCCGAGGCGGTCGACAAGGCGGCCGACCTGCTCCCGGACATCGTGCTGATGGACGTCCGGATGCCCCGGCGCGGCGGGATCGAGGCCTGCACGTCCATCAAGGAAGTGGCTCCCAGCGCGAAGATCATCATGCTGACGATCAGCGACGAGGAAGCCGATCTCTACGAGGCGATCAAGGCCGGGGCGACGGGGTATCTCCTCAAGGAGATCTCCACGGACGAGGTCTCGACCGCGATTCGCGCCGTCGCGGACGGACAGTCCCAGATCAGCCCGTCCATGGCCTCGAAACTGCTCACCGAGTTCAAGTCGATGATCCAGCGCACCGACGAACGCCGACTGGTGCCGGCACCCCGGCTCACCGAACGGGAACTCGAAGTACTCAAACTGGTCGCCACCGGCATGAACAATCGCGATATCGCGAAGGAACTGTTCATTTCCGAGAACACCGTGAAGAACCACGTCCGCAACATTCTGGAGAAGCTCCAGCTCCACTCCCGGATGGAAGCGGTCGTCTACGCCATGCGGGAGAAGATCCTGGAGATCCGGTGAACCGGCGCGACGGCCGGCGCACCGGGCGCGGTCAGCTCAGGAGGCGGCCGATTTCCGCCGCGAGCGGGCCGCGCAGCTCCGGAGCCTCCACCCGCTCCAGACGGACATCCGTGCAGCCCACCCAGGAAGCCGCCTCCACCAGGGCCTGAGCCATCGGTGCCACGGCCTTCGCGCCCGCCAGGGACACCTGCCGGGCGATCAGCGTCGTCCCCTCGCGGGCCGGGTCGACGCGGCCCTGGAGCCGGCCGCCGGCCAGCAGTGGCATCGCGAAATAGCCGTGGACCCGCTTCTGCTTGGGCACGTACGCCTCCAGGCGGTGGGTGAAGCCGAAGATCCGCTCGGTCCGCGCCCGCTCCCAGACCAGCGAGTCGAACGGCGAGAGAAGCGTCGTCCGGTGCCGGCCGCGGGGCTCGGAGGCCAGTGCCGCCGGGTCAGCCCAGGCCGGCTTCGACCAGCCCTCCACGGCCACCGGCACGAGCCCGGAGTCCGCCACCACGGCGTCGAACTGCTCGCCCTTCAGGCGGTGGTAGTCGGCGATGTCCGCCCGGGTGCCCACGCCCAGCGACTGCCCGGCGAGCGCCACGAGCCGGCGCAGGCACTCCGCGTCGTCCAGGTCGTCGTGCAGCACGGCGTCCGGCAGGGCGCGCTCCGCGAGGTCGTAGACCCGCTTCCAGCCGCGCCGCTCGGTGCAGACCACCTCGCCGTACATCAGGGCCCGTTCGACGGCGACCTTCGAGGCGGACCAGTCCCACCACTCCCCGCCGTTCTTCGCGCCGCCCAGCTCCGTCGCCGTCAGCGGGCCCTCGGCGGTCAACTGCTTGATGACGGTGTCGTACGCGCCGTCCGGCAGGTCGTGGGACCACTGCGGCCGGGCCCGGTAGGCGCGCCGCCGGAACGCGAAGTGCGGCCACTCCTCGACGGGCAGGATGCACGCCGCGTGCGACCAGTACTCGAAGGCGCGGCCGCCCGACCAGTACGCCTCCTCGACCGTGCGCCGCCCGATCGCGCCCAGGCGCGCGTACGGGATCAGCTCGTGCGAGCGGGCCAGCACCGAGATCGTGTCCAGCTGTACGGCGCCGAGGTGGCGCAGCACCCCGGGGACCCCCGACCTCCGGTCCGGTGCGCCCAGGAAACCCTGGGCACGCAGGGCTATCCGGCGGGCCTGGTCGGCGGAGAGTTCGACTGCGGGTGGCTGCACAGACGTCATGCTCCGCACTCTAGGGGGCGGCACTGACACCGGTCGCCGGAACGTAGGCGGCGGTGCCCGGCAGGCCGAGGTCCGCGGGGAGCAGCGCGCCCACCCACGTATCGCGGCGCACGCCCTTGTTGAGCAGCCCCGAGCGCTGCTCACCCTCCATGCGGAAGCCCGCACGCAGGGCGACGGCCCGCGAGGGGACGTTGCCGACCTCCGCACGCCACTCCAGCCGGTCGCAGCCGAGCGCGGCGAAGGACCAGCGGGCGGCGCACAGGACGGCCTCGGTCATGTAGCCGCGGCCGCGCCGCTCCACGGCGGTCCAGAAGCCGATCTCGTACGTGCCCGAGAGGGTCCGCCGGTTGACGCCGAGCGCGCCGGTCAGCGCCCCGTCCTCACGGGTCCGCACCGCGAAGTTGTACATCGAGCCGTCCCGCCAGCCGTCGGGCGAAAGGCGTTCGGTGAAGAACTCCGCGTCCGAGCGCGCGTACGGCGAGGGGACGACCGTCCAGCGCTGGATGGCCGGGTCCTGGCACGCCTCGTAGACCGCGTCGGTGTCGTCGGAGGTGAAGGGGCGCAGCAGCAGGCGGTCGGTGGTGAGGGTGATCTGTTCCAAGGGTTCCATGAAGGGATTCTGGTGAGGTGCCGGTGGCGGCGCGAGTACTTTTCGCGGTTCCCCGGCACCTTCGGTGCCCTTCGTCCGTTGACTCTGGAGGGCACCGCGGGGACAACGCGGTGGCAGCCCTCCCGGCGCGGCGGGGTCCTCGCTTACGATGACCGTTGCGGTGGGGCCCACCTGCCGTGCCCGTGCCCGAGTCCATCACACGACCCAGTGCCCAGGCCCGACCGGCAAGGAGACCAGCCTCAGTGTCCGTCTTCAACAAGCTCATGCGTGCAGGCGAAGGCAAGATCCTGCGCAAACTGCACCGCATCGCGGACCAGGTCAGCTCCATCGAAGAGGACTTCGTCAACCTCTCCGACGCCGAGCTGCGGGCGCTCACCGACGAGTACAAGGAACGGTACGCGGACGGCGAGAGCCTGGACGACCTGCTCCCCGAGGCGTTCGCCACCGTCCGCGAGGCGGCCAAGCGCGTTCTCGGCCAGCGCCACTACGACGTCCAGATCATGGGCGGCGCCGCGCTGCACCTCGGTTATGTGGCCGAGATGAAGACCGGTGAGGGCAAGACCCTCGTCGGCACGCTGCCGGCGTATCTGAACGCCCTGTCCGGCGACGGCGTCCACCTGATCACGGTGAACGACTACCTGGCCTCGCGTGACTCCGAGATGATGGGCCGGGTCCACAAGTTCCTCGGCCTCGACGTCGGCTGCATCATCGCGAACATGACGCCGGCCCAGCGCCGCGAGCAGTACGCCTGCGACATCACGTACGGCACGAACAACGAGTTCGGGTTCGACTACCTCCGCGACAACATGGCGTGGTCGAAGGACGAGCTGGTCCAGCGCGGCCACAACTTCGCGATCGTGGACGAGGTCGACTCGATCCTGGTGGACGAGGCGCGTACGCCGCTGATCATCTCCGGTCCCGCCGACCAGGCCACCAAGTGGTACGGCGACTTCGCCAAGCTGGTCACGCGCCTCACCAAGGGCGAGGCGGGCAACCCGCTCAAGGGCATCGAGGAGACCGGCGACTACGAGGTCGACGAGAAGAAGCGGACCGTGGCGATCCACGAGTCCGGTGTCTCCAAGGTCGAGGACTGGCTCGGTATCGACAACCTGTACGAGTCGGTGAACACCCCCCTCGTCGGGTACCTCAACAACGCCATCAAGGCCAAGGAACTCTTCAAGAAGGACAAGGACTACGTCGTCATCGACGGCGAAGTCATGATCGTTGACGAGCACACCGGCCGTATCCTCGCCGGCCGCCGCTACAACGAGGGCATGCACCAGGCGATCGAGGCGAAGGAAGGGGTGGACATCAAGGACGAGAACCAGACGCTCGCGACGATCACCCTGCAGAACTTCTTCCGCCTCTACGGCAAGCTCTCCGGCATGACCGGTACGGCGATGACCGAGGCCGCCGAGTTCCACCAGATCTACAAGCTGGGCGTCGTGCCGATCCCGACGAACCGGCCGATGCAGCGCGCCGACCAGTCGGACCTGATCTACCGCACCGAGGTCGCGAAGTTCGCCGCCGTGGTGGACGACATCGCCGAGAAGCACGAGAAGGGGCAGCCGATCCTGGTCGGCACCACCTCCGTCGAGAAGTCGGAGTACCTCTCGCAGCAGCTCTCCAAGCGCGGTGTCCAGCACGAGGTGCTCAACGCCAAGCAGCACGACCGGGAGGCGACGATCGTCGCCCAGGCCGGCCGCAAGGGCGCGGTGACCGTCGCGACGAACATGGCCGGACGAGGCACCGACATCAAGCTCGGCGGCAACCCGGACGACCTCGCCGAGGCGGAGCTGCGGCAGCGCGGTCTCGACCCCGTCGAGCACGCCGAGGAGTGGGCGGCCGCCCTTCCCGCCGCGCTGGAGAAGGCCGAGGAGTCCGTGCGGGCGGAGTTCGAGGAGGTCAAGGACCTCGGCGGGCTGTACGTGCTGGGCACCGAGCGCCACGAGTCGCGCCGCATCGACAACCAGCTGCGCGGTCGTTCCGGCCGTCAGGGCGACCCGGGCGAGTCCCGCTTCTACCTGTCGCTCGGTGACGACCTGATGCGGCTGTTCAAGGCCCAGATGGTCGAGCGCGTCATGTCGATGGCCAACGTGCCGGACGACGTGCCGATCGAGAACAAGATGGTCACGCGGGCCATCGCGTCCGCGCAGTCGCAGGTCGAGCAGCAGAACTTCGAGACGCGTAAGAACGTCCTGAAGTACGACGAGGTGCTCAACCGGCAGCGTGAGGTCATCTACGGTGAGCGGCGCCGGGTCCTGGAGGGCGAGGACCTCCAGGAGCAGATCCGCCACTTCATGGACGACACGATCGACGACTACATCCGCCAGGAGACGGCGGAGGGCTTCGCCGAGGAGTGGGACCTCGACCGGCTGTGGGGCGCGTTCAAGCAGCTCTACCCGGTGAAGGTCACCGTGGCCGAACTGGAGGAGACCGCGGGGGATCTGGCCGGGGTCACCGCGGAGTTCATCGCCGAGGCGGTCAAGGAAGACATCCACGAGCAGTACGACGAGCGGGAGAAGACGCTCGGCTCCGAGATCATGCGTGAGCTGGAGCGGCGCGTGGTGCTGTCCGTCCTGGACCGCAAGTGGCGTGAACACCTCTACGAGATGGACTACCTCCAGGAGGGCATCGGCCTGCGGGCCATGGCGCAGAAGGACCCGCTGGTCGAGTACCAGCGCGAGGGCTTCGACATGTTCAACGCCATGATGGAGGGCATCAAGGAGGAGTCCGTCGGCTACCTGTTCAACCTGGAGGTCCAGGTCGAGCAGCAGGTCGAGGAGGTGCCGGTGGAGGACGCGGCGACCTCGCTGTCCAAGGAGGACGCGGTGCCGGCCTCGCGGCCGGAGATCCGGGCGAAGGGGCTGGACGCTCCGCAGCGGCCGGACCGGCTGCACTTCTCCGCTCCCACGGTGGACGGCGAGGGCGGGGTCGTCGAGGGCGACTTCGCCAATGCGGACGCCGGGTCGGGGGCCGGGTCGGACGGGCTTACCCGGGCGGAGCGGCGTAAGGCGCAGAAGTCTTCGGGGGGGCGGCGGCGTAAGAAGTAGCTTGCGCTGACGTTTGCGGGTTGTGGCTGGGCCGGGCACCGGGTGGTGTCCGGCCCGGTTGTGTTCGGGGGGTGCGGGGTCGTTGCGTGGGGCGGTGGGGGTGCGGTGCCGCCTGGGGCGGGCCTGTTCCCCTCCCCGCCCCTTCCCGAAACCGGGGCTCCCCCCCGGGCCCCGCTCCTCAAGCGCCGGAGGGGCTGGGAGGGGGCCGGCGGAGCTTGGAGGGTGCGGGTGGGGGCCCGGGGCCGCATGTGGGCCTGCACGGGCCTGTACGGCCCCTGTGCGGCTCTGTCGGCGCCTGTACCGGCCCCTTGCTTGGCCCCCATCAGGCCGCGCGGCTCCGTTGCGCCTGTGCGGTACCGCTGACGCCTGTATCCGGCCCTGCTTGGCCCCCTCGGGCCTCTGTGCGGCCCCCTTCGGCCTCTGTGCGGCGTCTCGGGCCTCTGTGCAGCCCCTCGGGGTCGCCGTCCGGTCCCCTGGGCCCCTGCGCGGTCCCTCGCTGCCTCTGCGGGTCCCCTGGGCCCTGCGTACGCCCCGGCCGGCGTTAGCGCCCCTCTGAGCGTTCCGCGGCCGGGCTTCTCCCGTCGCCTCTCGGTGTGCCTTGGCCGCGGCCGTCCGGGCCTCCGGGCCCCGTCGGCTTGGTGGGCCCCGTTCCCGTCCCCGTCCCCGGTGCGGTCTCATCGCGTTCGCATCGGGGTGTTGCCCAGTTCCACCGCCGCGCAGCGCCAGCGGAGGTCCGGGCCCTGTTCCAGGCGGAAGGCCATGGCTCGGACTTCCTCGCCTGCGGCGATGCTCGCGCATGCCTCCACCACGCCGGGGGCCGGCTGGGCGCCTCGGCACATGCGGATGACCGGGCGGGTGCCTCGGGTGCGCAAGGGGGTCGTGGGGGCCAGTTCGGCCAGTTGGTCGTAGGCGTCGCCGATGGTGTGGCCCAGCATCCAGTGGACCGGGCGCTGGCCGCTCAGGACCGCGAGCAGGCGTTCCGCGAACCAGTGATGGGGGCGCATGCGCCTCGGGACGCGGTGGCGCTGGGCGGGTACGGCTTCGGGCCTGCGGGTGTCGCGGCGTCCTGCGGGCCGGGTCCTGTTCGTGGTCATCTGTCGCCCCCGTGCTCCAGAGGCCCGGCTTTACCGGGCGGTAACTTCTATTGGGGATCTTCTACGGGGGAGTCGGATTTGTCGCAACTGTCGGGGAGAGGGGGCGGTGTGCGGTGGGGTTCACCTGTTCGGGTGGCGGGACGGCGGGGGAGCCGGGCGCGGTGCGGGGCGCGGGGGTGAGTGGGGCGTCGCCGGGTGGACGGGGGCCGGGGCGTACGCGTAACCCCAAAGGGGGATGCCGCACGTATCCTGAGGGCGTCTCCGACTACGAAAGCGGCCGAGCCCATGCGCGTGTACGTACCCCTGACCCTCGCCGGGCTCGCCGCCGCGCACCGGGCCGGTGAGCTGGGGCCCGGTCCGCTCACCGCCTACGCCGTCACCCCGGCGCTGCGCGAGTGGTACGTCTCCGACGACATCGAGGAGCTGGAGTACGCGGCGCTCAACCGGGCCGCCTCCGCCTCGCTGCGGCTGATCGCCGGGGACCCGCAGGCCGTGCGGCGCCGCGTCGTCGTCGCCGTCGACGTGGCCGACGGGGACGCGGTCGCCGACCCGGACCACATCCTGGACGCCTCCTCGCTCGGCGAGGTCACGATCGCCTCCGCCGTCCCGCTGGCCAAGGCCGCCGCGGTGCACGTCGACTCCGACGACGCGGACGAGGACGTCACGGCCGCCGCGGCCGCGCTCGGGGCGGCGGACCTCGGGGACGACGACGCCCAGTTCACCGTCGACGGCGCCGAGGACCACGAGCTGCTGTGGTTCGGGGTGCAGGAGATCCCCGGGCTGATCGGGTAGACGGGGCCGTTGTCAGTGGGGGCGAGTACCTTTTCCGGCATGGGGATCGCACCGGGGGACCACCGCACACATCTGGTCTGGGACTGGAACGGCACGCTGCTCGACGACAACACCGCCGTCGTGGGTGCGACCAACGCCGCCTTCGGCGAGGTCGGCGTGGCGCCGATCACCGTGGAGCAGTACCGGGAGATGTACTGCATCCCGATACCCCGGTTCTACGAGCGGCTGATGGGCCGGCTCCCCACCGACGCCGAGTGGGAGCGGATGGACGGGGTCTTCCACCGGCACTACACCGAGCAGCGCGACGCCTGCGGGCTGACCGCCGGGGCCGCCGACCTGCTGGCCCGGTGGCAGCTGACCGGGCGCAGTCAGTCGATCATGAGCATGTACCGGCACGAGGAGCTGGTTCCCGTCGTACGCGGATTCGGCATCGAGCGGCACTTCGTACGCGTGGACGGGCGCACCGGTCCGTCCGGCGGCAGCAAGTCGGAGTACATGGAGCGGCACCTCGCCGCCATGGGCGACATATCCCCGCAGCGCACGGTCGTCATAGGTGACGCGGTGGACGACGCCGTGGCCGCCGCGCACGCCGGTGCCAAGGCCGTCCTCTACACGGGCGGTTCGCACAGCCGTGCCAGCCTGGAGAGGGCCGGTGTGCCCGTCGTGGACACGCTGACCGAGGCCATAGTGCTCGCCGAGCAGCTGACCCGGTAGCCGATCGCGCTCGCCGGGCAGTCCACCCGGGTAGGGCCTGGGGGAGGGCCCGTCCGGCGCGTCCGCGCTGTCCATAGTGTCCAATTCCGCGGCCTTCTTTTGTACACATCCGGATCGTGACGGTCACCGGTGCGGGCGAGATAGCCTGGTCCCGTGATCAGCGCGATATGCCTCGGGGGCAGCGAAGCCCCCGGCCCGCGCCCGGAGCGCCACCGTGCCCGGGCTGCCTCGGCTGATCCCTCCCGCCCGGACCGGCCGATGGAAACGGCCGATACGGTCCCGGCGGTCTCTCATCGCGGCATAGCGTCGCCTTTGACCGGAAACCCCGCGTCGTGGCGTTACGCCGACCTTTTCACCTACGTCACGCAACGGCGCGCGACAGGAGCCAGAGGACATGCAGACCAAGCTGGACGAAGCCAAGGCCGAGCTGCTCGCACGGGCCGCCAAGGTAGCTGACAACAGCCCGGGCGGTGGTGTCGGCGGGCCGGGCGGTGCCCCCCGGGTGCACGTCGCGGCCGCCGGGGCCGACGGCTCGGGGGCGGGGCAGGAGCACTCCTCCCAGGACGTCCTGCTCTCCTACCTCCAGCGCTACTACCTGCACACGGCCCCCGAGGACATCGTGGGCCGGGACCCGATCGACGTCTTCGGCGCCGCCTCCTCCCACTACCGGCTGGCCGAGGAGCGACCCCAGGGCAAGGCGAACGTCCGGGTGCACACCCCGACCGTCGAGGAGAACGGCTGGACGTGCAGCCATTCCGTGGTCGAGGTCGTCACCGACGACATGCCGTTCCTGGTCGACTCCGTCACCAACGAGCTCTCCCGCCAGGGCCGCGGCATCCACGTCGTGATCCACCCGCAGGTCGTCGTCCGCCGCGATGTCACGGGCAAGCTGGTCGAGGTCCTGACCGACGGCACCCGCCGGAACGGCGGCAAGGGGCCCAAGGACGCCAAGGCGGGCCTGCCTCACGACGCGCTGGTCGAGTCCTGGATCCACGTCGAGATCGACCGCGAGACGGACCGCGCCGACCTCAAGCAGATCCAGGTGGACCTGCTGCGCGTCCTATCCGACGTACGGGAGACCGTCGAGGACTGGGACAAGATGCGGAGCGCGGCGCTCCGTATCGCCGACGACCTGCCCGGCGAACCGCTGGACGACCTCGCCGACGACGAGATCAACGAGGCCAGGGAGCTCCTGCGCTGGCTCGCCGCCGACCACTTCACCTTCCTCGGCTACCGCGAGTACGAGCTGAAGGACACCGACTCGCTGGCCGCCGTCCCCGGCACCGGACTCGGCATCCTGCGCTCCGACCCGCACCACACCGAGGACGAGGCGCACCCCGTCAGCCCCTCCTTCGACCGGCTGCCCGCCGACGCCCGTGCCAAGGCCCGCGAGCACAAGCTCCTCGTCCTGACCAAGGCCAACAGCCGGGCGACCGTGCACCGGCCCAGCTACCTCGACTACGTCGGCGTCAAGAAGTTCGACGCCGAGGGCAACGTCATCGGCGAGCGCCGCTTCCTCGGCCTCTTCTCGTCCGCCGCCTACACCGAGTCCGTGCGCCGGGTCCCCGTCATCCGCCGCAAGGTCGCCGAGGTACTGGAGGGCGCCGGGTTCACGCCCAACAGCCACGACGGCCGCGACCTGCTCCAGATCCTGGAGACCTACCCCCGCGACGAGCTGTTCCAGACGCCCGTCGACCAGCTCCGCTCGATCGTCACCTCGGTGCTCTACCTCCAGGAGCGGCGCCGGCTGCGCCTCTACCTGCGCCAGGACGAGTACGGCCGCTACTACTCCGCGATCGTCTACCTGCCGCGCGACCGCTACACCACCGGTGTGCGGCTGCGGCTGATCGACATCCTCAAGGAGGAACTGAACGGCACCAGCGTCGACTTCACGGCCTGGAACACCGAGTCGATCCTCTCCCGGCTGCACTTCGTCGTCCGCGTCGCGCCCGGCAGCGAGCTGCCCAGCCTCACCGACGCCGAGGCCGACCGCATCGAGGCCCGCCTGGTCGAGGCCGCCCGCTCCTGGGCCGACGGCTTCCAGGAGGCGCTGAACGCCGAGTGCGGCGAGGAGCGGGCCGCCGAACTGCTCCGCCAGTACGGGCACTCCTTCCCCGAGGGCTACAAGGCCGACCACTCGGCGCGCGCCGCCGTCGCCGACCTCGTCCACCTCGAAGCGCTCAAGGAGAGCGAGCGGGACTTCTCGCTCAGCCTCTACGAGCCCGTCGGCGCCGCCCCCGGCGAGCGCCGCTTCAAGATCTACCGCACCGGTGAGCAGGTCTCGCTGTCCGCCGTGCTGCCCGCCCTCCAGCGGCTCGGCGTCGAGGTCGTGGACGAGCGCCCGTACGAGCTGCGCTGCGCCGACCGTACGCACGCCTGGATCTACGACTTCGGGCTGCGGATGCCGCAGGCCACCGCCAACGACGGCTACCTGGCCGACGGCGCGCGCGAGCGGTTCCAGGACGCCTTCGCCGCCGTGTGGACCGGCCAGGCGGAGAACGACGGCTTCAACGCCCTGGTGCTGAGCGCCGGCCTCGACTGGCGCCAGGCCATGGTGCTGCGCGCCTACGCGAAGTACCTGCGCCAGGCCGGTTCCACGTTCAGCCAGGACTACATGGAGTCCACCCTCCAGAACAACGTCCACACCACCCGGCTGCTCGTCTCGCTCTTCGAGGCCCGGATGTCGCCGGGCCGCCAGAGCGCGGGCACGGAGCTGACCGATGGGCTCCTCGAAGAGCTCGACGGGGCCCTCGACCAGGTCGCCTCGCTCGACGAGGACCGCATCCTGCGCTCCTTCCTCACCGTCATCAAGGCCACCCTGCGCACCAACTTCTTCCAGCACGCGGACGACGGCGAGCCGCACGCGTACGTCTCGATGAAGTTCGACCCGCAGTCCATCCCGGACCTGCCCGCGCCCCGCCCGGCGTTCGAGATCTGGGTCTACTCGCCGCGGGTGGAGGGCGTCCACCTGCGCTTCGGCAAGGTCGCCCGCGGCGGCCTGCGCTGGTCCGACCGGCGCGAGGACTTCCGTACGGAGATCCTGGGCCTGGTCAAGGCGCAGATGGTGAAGAACACCGTCATCGTGCCGGTCGGCGCGAAGGGCGGCTTCGTCGCCAAGCAGCTGCCCGACGCGTCCGACCGCGACGCCTGGATGGCCGAGGGCATCGCCGCGTACCGCACCTTCATCTCGGCGCTCCTCGACATCACCGACAACATGGTGGCCGGCGAGGTCGTCCCGCCCAAGGACGTCGTCCGGCACGACGAGGACGACACCTACCTGGTCGTCGCGGCGGACAAGGGCACCGCGAAGTTCTCCGACATCGCCAACGAGGTCGCCGTCGCGTACGGCTTCTGGCTCGGGGACGCGTTCGCCTCCGGCGGTTCGGCCGGCTACGACCACAAGGGCATGGGCATCACCGCCCGGGGCGCCTGGGAGTCCGTCAAGCGGCACTTCCGGGAGCTCGGCCACGACACCCAGACCGAGGACTTCACCGTCGTCGGCGTCGGTGACATGTCCGGTGACGTGTTCGGCAACGGCATGCTGCTCTCCGAGCACATCAGGCTCGTCGCCGCGTTCGACCACCGGCACATCTTCATCGACCCGAAGCCGGACGCCGCCACCTCCTACGCGGAGCGGCGCCGCCTCTTCGATCTGCCGCGCAGCTCCTGGGCCGACTACGACAAGGACCTGATCTCCGCGGGCGGCGGCGTCCACCCGCGCAGCGCCAAGTCCGTCCCGGTCAACGCCCACATGCGCGAGGCACTGGGCATCGAGGCCGGCGTCAGCAAGATGACGCCCGCCGAGCTGATGCAGGCCATCCTCAAGGCCCCCGTCGACCTCGTATGGAACGGCGGCATCGGCACGTACATCAAGTCCACCGCCGAGTCGAACGCGGACGTCGGCGACAAGGGCAACGACGCGATCCGCGTCAACGGCGCCGACCTGCGCGCCAAGGTCGTCGGCGAGGGCGGCAACCTCGGTGCCACCCAGCTCGGCCGGATCGAGTTCGCCCGGGACGGCGGCCGGATCAACACCGACGCGATCGACAACAGCGCCGGGGTGGACACCTCCGACCACGAGGTCAACATCAAGATCCTGCTCAACGGGCTGGTGCGGGACGGCGACATGACCGTCAAGCAGCGCAACAAGCTGCTCGCCGAGATGACCGACGAGATCGGGCACCTGGTGCTGCGCAACAACTACGCGCAGAACACGGCCCTGGCCAACTCGGTCGCCCAGGCGCCCTCCCTGCTCCACGCCCAGCAGCGCTTCATGCGGCGGCTCGGGCGCGACGGCCACCTCGACCGGGCGCTGGAGTTCCTGCCCAACGACCGGCAGATCCGCGAACTGCTGAACGCCGGCAAGGGGCTGACGCAGCCCGAGCTGGCCGTGCTGCTCGCCTACACGAAGATCACGGCGGCGCAGGAGCTGATCGGGACCAGCCTGCCGGACGACCCGCACCTCCAGAAGCTGCTGCACGCCTACTTCCCCGAGCAGCTGCGCACGCGCTACGCCGAGGCGGTCGACGGGCACGCCCTGCGGCGCGAGATCATCACCACGGTGCTGGTCAACGACACGGTCAACAGCGGTGGTTCGACCTTCCTGCACCGGCTGCGGGAGGAGACCGGGGCCTCCATCGAGGAGATCGTGCGGGCGCAGTTCGCGGCCCGCGAGATCTTCGGACTCGGTGAGGTCTGGGACGCGGTGGAAGCCCTCGACAACGAGGTCGCCGCCGATGTCCAGACCCGGGTGCGGCTGCACTCGCGGCGACTGGTCGAGCGCGGCTCGCGCTGGCTGCTGGGGAACCGGCCGCAGCCGCTGGCGATCTCCGAGACGGTCGACTTCTTCCGCGAGGGCGTCGAGCAGGTCTGGGCGGCGCTGCCGAAGATGCTGAAGGGCGCCGACCAGGAGTGGTACCAGGGCATCCTGGACGAGCTGACCGAGGCGGGCGTCCCGGACGAGCTGGCGCAGCGCGTCGCCGGCTTCTCCTCCGTCTTCCCCGCGCTCGACATCGTGGCGATCGCGGACCGCATGGGCAAGGAGCCGCTGGGCGTCGCGGAGGTCTACTACGACCTCGCGGACCGGCTGGGGATCACGCAGCTGATGGACCGGATCATCGAGCTGCCGCGGGCGGACCGGTGGCAGTCGATGGCGCGGGCGTCCATCCGCGAGGACCTGTACGCGGCGCACGCCGCGCTGACGGGCGATGTGCTGAGTGTGGGCAACGGATCCTCGTCGCCGCAGGAGCGGTTCGAGGCGTGGGAGGAGAAGAACGCGGCGATTCTGACCCGGTCGCGGTCGACGCTGGAGGAGATCCAGGGGTCGGACGCGTTCGACCTGGCGAACCTGTCGGTGGCCATGCGGACGATGCGGACGCTGTTGCGTACGCACGGCTAGGCTGCGCCGCGGGCGGGCGGGGGGGGGGGGGGGGGGGGGGGGGGGG
>NZ_JBMNDO010000125.1:0-23957 GCF_052542855.1 Streptomyces sp. SAS_281 | reverse complement strand
GCGGCCGCCCCTTCACGCATGCGGGGACCTCGGGAGGCCGGCACCGATGCGGTGCGATGCGGACGGGTGCGGCCCGGGCGCGGGCGGCCGGGCGGCCCCAGGCCCGCGGCGCGGCGCACCCCGACCCGCCCCTGACCGCGGGCGGCCCCCTCAGCCCTCCTGGCGGTTCGGGCGGCGGGTCCAGGACGGGCGGGGCGGCAGGTGGAAGCGGGCGGCCAGGGTCGTCCGGCGCTTCGAGAGGGCCCAGGCCACCCGTACGGACGAGCGGGGGGCGAGGAGCGCGCGGAGGCGGTCCGGGCGGCCGGCCGACAGGCCCAGACCGGTCCGTACCGCCCGCGCGTCCTCGGCGAGGCCCGACGCCGGGCGCGGCTCGCGGGCGTAGAGCACCTGCTCGACCGCACCCGCGATCCGGTGCACCGCGTCCGCCGCCTCCGTGTCGAGCCGGCCCAGGCGCACCAGCCGCTCGGCCGCCCGGCGCGGGGTCAGCGCCTCGTCCGGGGGAATGCCGTGGTCCCACGCCGTGTCGGTGACCTCCCGCCACACCGCCAGCGTCCGCGCGGTCGCGTCGGCGGGGGTGCGGCCGCCCGAGGAACCCAGGCGGCGGGCCCGCGCCCGCAACCGCCAGAACATCGGCAGCAGGGGCAGCACCAGGACGAGCACCACCGCGGCGGCCACGCCCAGCACCGTGCCGGCCGGTGTCCCCGGGTCCGTCGGCGCGGCGGCACCGGGCGCCGCCGACTGGCCGCACTCGCCCTGCCTGCGCATCTGCACCGGGCAGCTCTCCGAAGCGGACGGCGCGGCCGCGACCGGCGCCGAGGCGTCCGCCTCCGGCCGGGCCGGGTCCGCCGTGTCACCGGACGGCGCGTCGGGCAGGGTGTACGACGGGACGGAGCCCCGCGTGGGCGTCGGCTCGAAGCGCGTCCAGCCGATCCCCTCGAAGTACAGCTCGGGCCAGGCGTGCGCGTCCCGCAGACCCACCGTGTACGAACCGTCCGCCTGCGCGCTGCCCGGTGTGAAGCCCACCGCGACCCGGGCCGGGATGCCCAGCGTCCGGGCCATCGCCGCCATCGTGAACGAGAAGTGGACGCAGAAGCCCTGCTTGTCCTTCAGGAAGCGGGCGATCGCCGCGCTGCCCGTACCGGAGTCGACCGAGGTGTCGTAGGTGAACCCGCCGTCGGTGGAGAAGTAGTCCTGGAGCTTCACCGCGCGCTCGTAGGAGTTGGCCGCCCCCTCGGTGACCTCGCCGGCCGTCCGCGCGACCACCGCCGGCAGCGAATCGGGCACCTGCGTGTACTCGCGCAGCAACTTCTCCGGCACCGCGCCCGAATGGGCCAGCTGGTCGGACGTCGGCTGCACGTCGAGACTGGTCACCGTGTACTGCGCGCCGCCGGTGGTCTCCCCGTCGTCACCGACGAGAGTGCGGCCCTCGGGCTCGAAGCGCCACCGGCCGCCGACCCGCACCTCGGACGCCGGGTAGGGCAGCGGCAGATACGTCTGCTTGTAGGAGGCCGACGCCGAGACGGTCGACCTGATCTCCGTGACCGCGACGGACGAGGAGAGGCCGGCCGGGGTCGGCAACCGCTTCGGCACGTCCTGGAGCCCGCGCGTCGAGGCACGCCACTCGTTCCCGTTGAACTGGTCCAGGGCCAGGATGCGCAGATAGAAGTCACCCGGACTGCTCGCGTTGGTGCGGTACGACATCACCTGCCGGTTCTCCGGCTGGTTGAGGTTGTCCTGGAGCGAGACCAGCGGGTTCACCGCGGAGATCGTGCCGCCCCCGCCCCCCCTGCCGTTCCCGCCGCCCGTGCCGGCCAGCAGGCCGCCGTCGAGCGCCGGCAGCGCCGCGGGCACGACCAGCGCGATCCCGAGGGCCACCGCCCCGATCCGGCGCCCCGTGCGTACCGGGGCGAGCGCCCGCCCGCCGCCCGAGGTGTCGAGCCCGCCGGCCGATCCGTCCCGGGGCCGCGCGGCCCCGGCGAAGACCCGGCCCCACTGGGAGAGCCGGTCGCGCCCCTCGGCCAGGAGGAGCAGCAGGTAGCCGCAGGCGGCCAGGAGGAACCAGAGCCAGCTCGCGCCGCTCTCCGCCAGCCCGGCGGCCACCGAGTACAGCGCCAGCAGGGGCAGCCCGGCGGGCGCCGCGCTGCGGAACGTCACCGCCAGCGTGTCCACCACGAGTCCGACCAGCAGGACACCGCCGACCAGCATCAGCCGGATGCCCGGGGTCGCCGGTGCCGGGATCGCGTACCGCCCGACGTCGCCCCCGCCGGCTGTCAGCAGGTCCGCGAGCTGCCGCAGGGCCTGCGGTCCGGGCAGCACGCCCGCCAACGCCTGCTCGCGGGCGAACGCCACGGTCAGCAGCACCACCATGACCAGCGCCTGGACACCGGCCGTCAGCAGCCGGGGCAACGGCACCCGGCGGCCCAGCATGCCCACCCCGCACTGCACGGCCAGCAGGAACGCCGCCTGCACGATCCAGCTGAACGGGTCCACCAGCGGCAGCATCGAACAGGACGCCATCAGCGTCGCCGCGAAGGCGGCCAGCGCCAGCCGGCCCCGGCCGCTCATGACCGCCCCCTCATGCCCAGCCCCCGAAACCCGCCGGACCGGCCGTCCCGGCCCCCGCCGCGTGCCGGCCCGCCAGCTGCCACAGCTCGGCCAGCCGCACGCCGGGCTCCACCGGCACCACCGTCCACCCCGCCTCGCGCAGCAGCCGCAGCCGCCGCTCCGCCGCCTCCCGGGTGGCGGCCGACTGGTCGTTCACCCAGGCGGCGCTGTCCAGGACGAAGGCCACGGCCCCGCCGCTGCGCTGCCGCATCCGGGCGGCCATACCGGTCTGCTCCTCGTCCAGGTCGCCGAGGAAGGCGATCAGCAGTCCCTCGCCGCCCCCGCGCAGTACGTCATGGGCGCGGGAGAGGCCCCCGCCGTCGGAGTGCTCGATCTCGGCGAGGGTGTCCATCATCAGCCCCGCCGCGTCCGCGGTGGCCTGGGTGGCGCCGGCGAAACCGCCCTCGCCCTCGCCCGGCACCGCGTTCCCCGAGTCCGTCAGCAGCCGGACCGCGAAGCCGCGCTCCAGCATGTGCACCAGCGCGGACGCCGACCCGGAGACCGCCCATTCGAACGCGGAGTCCGGCCCCGTCCCCCGGTAGGCGGTCCGCCGGGTGTCCAGCAGAACCGTGCACCGGGCGCGCTGCGGCTGCTCCTCGCGGCGCACCATCAGCTCGCCGTAGCGCGCGGTGGAACGCCAGTGGACCCGGCGCAGATCGTCCCCGTGGCGGTAACCGCGCGGGATCACGTCGTCGTCACCGGCCAGCGCCAGGGACCGCTGGCGCCCCTCGCCGTATCCGGAGGACTCGCCGGCCAGCGGCACGGGGGGCAGGGGTTCGGTACGGGGGACCACGACCAGGGTGTCGTAGGCGCTGAACGAGCGGGTCAGCTCGCACATGCCGAAGGGGTCGCTCAGCCGCAGTTGCAGCGGGCCGAGGGGGTAGCGCCCGCGCAGGTCGGACCGGACCCGGTAGGACACCTCGCGGCGCCCGCCGGCCTCCACCCGGTCCAGCACGAACCGGGGCCGCGGCCCGAGCACGTACGGCACCCGGTCCTGGAGCATCAGCAGCCCCGTGGGCAGCCGCGAGATGTTGTCCATGCGCAGGTGGACGCGGGCCTCGGAGCCGGCTGGGACACGTGACGGGGAGAGCCTGCGGGTGCCCGTGACCCGGTAGCGGGTGCGGTAGAGCACCGTCACGGAGACCAGCGGCAGTACGGCGAGCAGCAGCCCGACCCGCAGCAGGTCGCCCTGGCCCAGCGCGTAGGCGCAGACCGCCGCCGCGATCCCGGCCGCGAGGAAGGACCGCCCGCGCGTGGTGAGACCGCCGAAAGCGGCCCGCACGCCGCCCCTGTCGTCGCCGCCGTCCACCGCGACGGCCCCCGACGCGGCCATCACGGACGCCGCGCGCCGGGCTGCTGCGCTCCGCCGTACGCCGGGCCGGCCGGATAGGCGGGGGCCTGGGCGCCGGCACCGCCGGAGGCCGTGGGCACCGGGGTCTGATGAAGGATCTCCCGCACCACCTGCTCGGCGGTGCGGCGGTTGAGCTGGGCCTGCGCGGTGGGCAGCAGCCGGTGGGCGAGCACCGGGACGACCAGGGCCTGCACATCGTCCGGCAGGCAGTAGTCGCGGCCGGCCAGCGCGGCGGACGCCTTGGCGGCGCGCAGCAGATGCAGCGTGGCGCGCGGGGAGGCGCCGAGCCGGAGGTCGGGGTGGCTCCGGGTGGCCGCGACGAGCTGGACCGCGTATCTGCGGACCGCCTCGGCGACATGGACCGCGCGTACCGCCTCGATCAGCTTCACGATGTCGTGCGCGTGCGCCACGGGCTGGAGGTCGTCGAGCGGCGAGAGGCCGCCGTGCACGTCGAGCATCCGCAGCTCGGCCTCCGCGCTGGGATAGCCGATCGACACCCGGGCCATGAACCGGTCGCGCTGGGCCTCGGGCAGCGGATACGTGCCCTCCATCTCCACCGGGTTCTGCGTCGCCACGACCATGAAGGGCTCGGGCAGCTCGTAGGTGTGCCCGTCGATGGTGACCTGGCGCTCCTCCATCGACTCCAGGAGCGCGGACTGGGTCTTCGGCGAGGCGCGGTTGATCTCGTCGCCGATCACGATCTGCGCGAAGATCGCGCCGGGCTTGAACTCGAAGTCCCGGCGCTGCTGGTCGAATATGGACACGCCGGTGATGTCCGAGGGCAGCAGGTCGGGCGTGAACTGGATGCGCCGCACCGAGCAGTCGACGGACCGGGCCAGCGCCTTGGCCAGCATCGTCTTGCCCACCCCCGGGACGTCCTCGATCAGGAGGTGGCCCTCCGCGAGCAGCACGGTCAGCGAAAGCCGCACGACCTCGGGCTTGCCCTCGATCACGGCCTCCATCGACCCGCGCACCCGATCGACGGTGGTGGTCAGATCTGTGAGGCTCGCTCGATCGTCATAGGTCGTCACCCCGGCCCTCCTCGGCCCCGCCCCACGCTCACCAGGAGCAGGGGATCTCCCCAGTCACGGGCCGGCGCCCTCGTGCGGCCCGGCCCACCCCGAATTGCGGACACCGCGCCGGACATGGTCCGGCGGGGTGTCACTCACGCATTCTTGTTGCCGTTACCGCTCCGTGTCACTCGCCTGTGGACAACCAGGGGTGATATGTCGGATTGGGTGAGGATTTCGTCACCGGAAGGTGGTGGTCCGCCACCACGCGGGCCTTCCGTCAGGAGGCGGGAAGGACCTCGCGCAGCTTGCCGGTGGTCACGTCGAAGACGAAACCGCGCACGTCGTCGGTGTGCTTGAGGAACGGCGAGGTGCGGGCCCGCTGCATCGACTGCCGCACGTCCTGGTCGGCGTCGGTGTACGCCTCGACGGCCCAGGACGGCCGCTGTCCGACCTCGTGCTCCAGCTCCTGGCGGAAGTCCTCCGTGATCGACTCCATGCCGCAGCCCGTGTGGTGGATCAGGACGATGCTGCGGGTGCCCAGGGCCCGCTGACTGATCGCCAGCGACCGGATGACGTCGTCGGTGACCACGCCGCCCGCGTTGCGGATGGTGTGGCAGTCACCCAGCGACAGGCCGAGGGCCTTGTGCAGGTCCAGACGGGCGTCCATGCAGGCGACCACGGCGACCTGGAGCACCGGCTTGGCGTCCATACCGGGGTCCTTGAACTCTGCCGCGTAACGGCTGTTCGCCTCGACCAGGCGGTCGGTGACGGTGGGGGCGGGGGAGTGCGCGGAAGTCGACATGCTCAAGACGTTAGTCCTCCCCACCTGCCCCGGGGCGAGAGGGAAGCGGACAAAAAACGTCAACGGTGCTTGTTGTGAGGTAATCCACAAGCCCGCTCCGGCCACCCGCGCGGGTGAACGCGCGACGGCCGACGCGCTGTCGGGTTGATTGATCGGGAATCGATCGAGTGGCAGGGTGGACTAAAGTGACGGGAAGTTACCGACACCCTGCACATTTCGAACTTTCACCCGTGTGCGCGGCGTACGTACGGCCCGGCCCTCTCCCGCTCGCCGGTCGGCTGACGCCCCTTCCCCGGCGCCGGCGGACCTCCCCTTCGCGAGCGGGCGGGGACCAGGCCGTACGTCCCGCCACCCGGGAGCTGAGCCTGAGAGGGCGCATGAGCCAGACCCGACACGTCCCGGTGATGCTCCAGCGATGCCTGGACCTGTTGGCACCGGCTCTGGAGGCCCCCGGCCCGCAGCCCCCCGTGGTGGTCGACTGCACCCTCGGCCTCGGCGGCCACAGCGAGGCGCTGCTCGCCGCCTTCCCCACCGCCCGGCTGGTCGCCCTCGACCGGGACAAGGAGGCCCTGCGGCTCTCCGGCGAGCGGCTCGCCCCCTACGGCGACCGCGCGACCCTGGTGCACGCCGTCTACGACGAACTGCCCGAGGTGCTCGACCGGCTCGGCATCCCCAAGGTGCAGGGCGTCCTGTTCGACCTCGGTGTCTCCTCCATGCAGCTGGACGAGTCCGACCGGGGCTTCGCCTACGCCCGCGACGCACCGCTCGACATGCGCATGGACCAGACGACCGGCATGAGCGCCGCCGAGGTCCTCAACACCTACCCGCCGGGCGAACTGGTGCGCATCCTGCGCGCGTACGGCGAGGAGAAGCAGGCCAAGCGCATCGTCTCCGCCGTCGTGCGCGAGCGCGAGAAGGAGCCCTTCACCAACAGCGCCCGGCTCGTCGAGCTGATCCGCGAGGCCCTGCCGCAGGCCGCCATGCGTACCGGGGGCAACCCCGCCAAGCGCACCTTCCAGGCCCTGCGCATCGAGGTCAACGGGGAGCTCACCGTCCTGGAGCGGGCCATCCCGGCCGCCGTGGCCGCCCTCGCCGTCGGCGGGCGCATCGCGGTCCTCTCGTACCAGTCCCTGGAGGACCGGCTCGTGAAGCAGGTCCTCGCGGCGGGCGCCGCCAACACGGCACCGCCCGGCCTGCCCGTCGTCCCCGAGCGCTACCAGCCCCGGCTGAAGCTCCTCACCCGGGGCGCCGAACTCCCCACCGAGGAGGAGGTGGCCGAGAACCGCCGCGCCGCCCCCGCCCGGCTGCGCGGCGCCCAGCGCATCCGCGAGGACGAGCGGTGAGCCGGCGGACGGCCGTGCGCGCCGGGGACGGAGCGGCGCGGTGAGCAAACCGGCCGGGCAGCGACAAGGGCGCGTCGCACGGCTCACCCGGCTGATGCCCGCCGGGCCGAGCACCGCCGCCCGGACCCCGTTCGTCCTGCTGGTCGTGGTGCTCCTCGGCGGCGGCCTGATCACGCTGCTGCTGCTCAATTCCGCGCTCAACGAGGGCTCCTTCGAGCTGAGCGAGCTGAAGAAGCGGACCACCGAACTGACCGACGAGGAGCAGGCGCTCCAGCGCGACGTCGACGCCTCCTTCGAGCCCGACGCCCTGGCCCGCCGCGCCCGTGAGCTGGGCATGGTCCCCGGCGGCAGCCCCGCCTTCCTCGACCCGGACGGCAAGGTCCGGGGCGTCCCGTCCAAGGCCGCCCCGGCCCCGGTCCTCGCGCCCCCGCCGAACACGCCCACCCCCACGCCCACCCCCACCGGCCCGGCCGCCGGCACCCCGGCGCCCGGGCCCGTCGGACCGACGCCCTCCGGCACACCGGCAGCCCAGCCCTCCACGAGCCCCGGCAGGTGACGCAGTGCCCCCCAAGGAACCGCCGCGCCGCCGGGTACCCGGCCCCGCGCGTCCCCGCAACGCCTCCGCGGCGTCCGGCCGCCCCCGCCCCCAGCAGCGGCGGCGGCCCCCGTCCGCCGCGCCGCGCGGAGGTACGCCCCGTGCCGCCCGCCCGGCACGGCCGCTGCGGCTGGGCAGTCCGCGCCCCCGGCTGCGGCTGGTCAGCCTCGCCCTGACGCTCGTCATGATCGCGTTCGTCGTACGGCTCCTCCAGGTCCAGGCCGTCGACGCCCACGCGTACGCCGCGAAGGCCGAGACGAACCGCTATCTGAGCTACACGGTCGCCGCGGAGCGCGGTGAGATCACCGACCGCAGCGGCATCGCGCTGGCCACCAGCGTGGACGCGTACGACATCACGGCCGACCCCAAGATGTTCACGCCGGCCGACAGCAAGGCGCCCGACGCCCCCCAGCAGGCCGCCGCCCTGCTCGCGCCGATCCTCGGGGTCGACGCGGACGGACTGGTCAAGAAGCTCTCCAAGCCCAGGAGCCGGTACACGGTGCTGGCGCGCAGGCAGACCCCGCAGGTCTGGAAGCAGATCAAGGACCTCAAGTCCGTCTTCGCCGAGAAGGCCGCGAAGGACAAGGCGGCCGGCGGGCCCGGCGCCAACGTGCTGGCGGGCGTCTTCCAGGAGGCCACCACCAAGCGGGTCTATCCCAACGGCACCCTGGCCGCCGGGATACTGGGTTACGTCAACGCCGGGGGCAAGGGCGCCGGCGGCCTCGAATCCCAGCTCGACAAGGAGCTCGCGGGCGAGGACGGCACCATCAAGTACGCCCAGTCCGGCGGCCGCAGGGTGCCCACCGCGGGCACCAAGGAGGTCCCCGCGGTCCCCGGCTCCGACATCGAGCTGACCATCGACCGCGACATCCAGTGGGCGGCCCAGAAGGCCATCTCCGACCAGGTGGCGAAGTCCGGGGCCGACCGCGGTTACGTCATCGTGCAGAACACCCGCACCGGCGAGGTCCTCGCCATGGCCAACGCCCCCGGCTTCGACCCCAACGACCTCTCGCAGGCCGACGCCGCCTCGCTCGGCAACGCGGCCCTCCAGGACGTCTACGAGCCCGGGTCCACCAGCAAGGTGATGTCCATGGCAGCGGTGCTCGAAGAGGGCGCCGCCACGCCCCTCACGCACGTCACGGTCCCCAACCGGCTGCACCGCGGCGACCGCCTGTTCAAGGACGACATCGACCACGCCACCTGGCAGCTGACGCTCAACGGCGTACTCGCCAAGTCCAGCAACATCGGCACCATCATGGCCACCGGCGAACTGGGCAGGACGCAGGCCGAGGCGAACAAGGTGCTGTACTCCTATCTGAGGAAATTCGGCATCGGATCGCCCACCGGGCTCGACTACCCCGGCGAGACGGCCGGCCTCCTCGCCAAGCCCGAGGACTGGTCCACCTCGCAGCAGTACACGATCCCGTTCGGCCAGGGCCTGTCCCTCAACGCCATGCAGGCCGCCTCGATCTACTCGACCATCGCCAACGGCGGCGTACGCGTCGAACCGACGCTCGTACGCGGTACCAGGGGCCCGGACGGCCGCTTCACCCCGGCCGAGGCGCCCGAACAGACGCGCGTGGTCAGCGAGAAGACGGCGAAGACCCTCGCCACCATGCTCGAATCCGTGGTCGCCGACCAGGAGGGCACCGGCACCAAGGCCCAGATCCCCGGCTACCGGGTCGCGGGCAAGACCGGCACCGCCAACCGCGTCGACCCGCTGCGCGGCGGCTACCACGGCTACACCGCGTCCTTCGCCGGATTCGCGCCCGCCGACGACCCCCAGGTCACCGTCTACTGCGCGATCCAGAACCCCACCAAGGGCAGTCACTTCGGCGGCCAGACCTGCGGACCCATCTACAAGCAGGTCATGGAATTCGCCCTCAAGACGCTTCAGACACCCCCGTCCGGCCACGCGCCGGCCAAGCTGCCGGTGTTCTTCGGAACCGGCGAGTGAACTCGCGGAGACACCAGTGACAACCATCACCCCCGACCCCGGGAACCGGAACGAGAACCTCCGCTCACCCGGTCCCTCGCTTCGCGAGAGGCCGGGTGAGCCCGGTACGCTCACCGCCGTGCCCCACGCCGAACAGTTCCGAACGACCCAGAAGGACGCGCCTGTGAACTACCCGGGAGCGCCCCGCCCGGACCGCCTGCGGCCCATCTCCCTGGTCACGCTGGCAGAGCGGCTGGGAGTCGAACCGCCGGGCACCGGCGACATCACCGGCATCACCCACGACTCCCGGGCCGTGCGCCCCGGAGACCTGTACGCGGCCCTGCCGGGCGCCCGCCTGCACGGCGCCGACTTCGCCACCCAGGCGGCCGGCCTCGGAGCCGCGGCCATCCTCACCGACCCCTCCGGCGCCGACCGCGCCCGGGCCACCGGTGTGCCGGTCCTGGTCACCGAGGACCCGCGCGGCCGGATGGGCGCACTCGCCGCCGAGATCTACGGCCACCCCGGCACCGGCCTCCTCCAGGTCGGCATCACCGGCACCTCCGGCAAGACCACCACCGCCTACCTGGTCGAGGGCGGCTTCCGCGGCGCCGGACGCGCCACCGGGCTCATCGGCACGGTGGAGATGCGGATCGGCGACGAGCGCATCAAGTCCGAGCGCACCACCCCCGAAGCCACCGATCTCCAGGCCCTGTTCGCCGTCATGCGCGAACGCGGCGCCGACGCCGTCACCATGGAGGTCTCCAGCCACGCGCTGGTCCTCGGCCGGGTCGACGGCTGCGTCTTCGACGTCGCCGTCTTCAACAACCTCAGCCCGGAACACATGGAGTTCCACTCCGGCATGGAGGACTACTTCCAGGCCAAGGCCCAGCTGTTCACCCCGCGGCTCAGCAAGCGGGGCGTCGTCAACTACGACGACGAGTACGGCCGCAGGCTCGTCACCGAGGCATCCGTGCCCATCACCACCTTCTCCGCCGAGGGCCACCCGGACGCCGACTGGCGCGCCGAGGACGTCGTCGTCGGCCAGCTCGGCTCCACCTTCACCGTCGTCGGTCCCGACGGCCGGCGGGCCGACGCCAAGGCCCCGCTGCCCGGCCCGTTCAACGTCGCCAACACCCTGGCCGCGATCGTCACCCTCGCCGTCGCCGGGATCGACCCGCAGACCGCGGCCGACGGCATCGCGACCGTGCCCGGCGTCCCCGGCCGGCTGGAGCGGATCGACGCCGGACAGCCCTACCTCGCGCTCGTCGACTACGCGCACAAGACCGACGCCGTCGAGTCCGTGCTGCGCTCCCTGCGCAAGGTCACCAAGGGCAAGGTGCACATCGTCCTCGGCTGCGGCGGCGACCGTGACACCACCAAGCGCGGCCCGATGGGCGCGGCGGCCGCCCGGCTCGCCGACACCGCCGTGCTGACCTCCGACAACCCCCGCTCCGAGGACCCCCTGGGCATCCTCGCGGCCATGCTCGCGGGCGCCGCCGAGGTGCCCGTCCACGAGCGCGGCGACGTCCTGGTCGACGCCGACCGCGCCGCTGCCGTCGCCGCCGCGGTGGCCCGGGCCGAGCCCGGTGACACCGTGCTCGTCGCCGGCAAGGGCCACGAGCAGGGCCAGGACGTCCACGGCGTCGTCCGCCCCTTCGACGACCGGGTCGTCCTGCGCGAGGCCATCGAGCGCTCCCTGGGGCACGAAGGCGCCGGACCCCGTGCCTCCCACCACGAGAACAACAGTCAGGGATGACCAAGTGATCGCCCTTTCCCTCGCCGAGATCGCCGAAATCGTCGGCGGGCAGACGCACGCCATACCGGATCCGTCGGCAACCGTCAGCGGGCCCGTCGTCATCGACTCCCGCAAGGTGACCCCCGGCAGCCTCTTCGTCGCCTTCGCCGGCGAACGGGCCGACGGCCACGACTACGCCGAGCGCGCCGTCGAGGCGGGCGCGGCCCTCGTCCTGGCCACCCGCCCCGTCGGTGTGCCCGCGATCGTCGTGGACGACGTCGTGGCCGCCCTCGGCGCGCTCTCCCGCGCCGTCGTCGGCCGCCTCGGCGCCACCGTCGTCGCCCTCACCGGCTCCGCGGGCAAGACCTCCACCAAGGACCTCATCGCCCAACTCCTGGAGCGCAAGGGGCCCACCGTCTACCCGGAGGGCAACCTCAACAACGAGATCGGCCTGCCGCTCACCGCGCTGCGCGCCACCGACGAGACCAAGCACCTGGTGCTCGAAATGGGAGCCCGCTACATCGGGGACATCCGCTACCTCACCGGACTCGTCCCGCCGCGCATCGGCCTCGTGCTCAACGTCGGCAGCGCGCACATCGGCGAGTTCGGCGGCAAGGAGCAGATCGCCCAGGCCAAGGGCGAGATGGTCGAGTCGCTGCCCGAGGACGGCATCGCCGTGCTCAACGCCGACGACCCCCTCGTACGCGCCATGTCCTCCCGTACCAAGGCCCGCGTCGTCCTCTTCGGCGAGGGAGCGGATGCGGACGTACGGGGCGAAGACGTGCACCTCACCGACGACGGACGCCCCGCGTTCCGCCTCCACACACCCACCGGGTGCAGCGAGGTGACCATGCGCCTGTACGGTGAGCACCACGTGTCGAACGCGCTCGCCGCGGCCGCCGTCGCCCATGAGCTGGGCCTGTCCGCAGACGAGATCGCCGAAGGGCTCTCCGAGGCGGGCACCCTCTCCCGCTGGCGCATGGAGGTCACCGAGCGTCCGGACGGCGTGACGTTCGTCAATGACGCCTACAACGCCAACCCCGAATCCATGAAGGCCGCGCTCCGCGCGCTGGCCGCCATGGGGAAGGGGCGTCGTACGTGGGCGGTGCTCGGCCTGATGGCCGAGCTCGGCGACGCCTCGCTCGCCGAGCACGACGCGGTCGGACGGCTCGCCGTCCGGCTCAACGTCAGCAAGCTCGTCGCGGTCGGGGGCAGAGAAGCCTCCTGGCTGCAACTGGGCGCATACAACGAGGGTTCGTGGGGTGAGGAGTCGGTGCACGTGTCCGACGCACAGGCTGCCGTCGACCTGTTGCGCAGGGAACTGCGCCCGGGAGACGTGGTGCTGGTGAAGGCGTCCCGGTCGGTCGGCCTCGAACAGGTCGTCACAGCACTGCTGGAGAACGCGACCGAGGGCGAGGTCGCGGGCCGATGAGGCAGATCCTCTTCGCGGGAGCCATCGGGCTCTTCCTGACCCTGGTCGGCACGCCGCTGCTGATCAAGCTCCTGGCCCGCAAGGGATACGGGCAGTTCATCCGTGACGACGGCCCGCGTACCCACGGGTCCAAGAAGGGCACGCCCACGATGGGCGGCATCGCCTTCATCCTGGCGACGCTCATCGCGTACTTCCTGGCGAAGGTGATCACCGGCGAGGAGATGCGCTTCTCCGGTGTGCTGGTCCTCTTCCTGATGACCGGCATGGGACTCGTCGGCTTCCTGGACGACTACATCAAGATCGTCAAGCAGCGCTCGCTGGGTCTGCGGGCCAAGGCGAAGATGGCCGGCCAGCTGATAGTCGGGATCGCCTTCGCGGTGCTCTCGCTCCAGTTCGCCGACGCCCGCGGCAACACCCCGGCCTCCGACAAGCTCTCGTTCGTCGAGGACTTCGGCTGGTCGATCGGCCCGGTGCTCTTCGTCGTCTGGGCGCTGTTCATGATCCTCGCCATGTCCAACGGCGTGAACCTGACGGACGGTCTGGACGGCCTGGCCACCGGCGCGTCGGTGATGGTCTTCGGCGCGTACACCTTCATCGGGCTCTGGCAGTTCCAGGAGTCCTGCGCCAACGCCACCACCCTCACGAACCCGAGTGCCTGCTTCGAAGTGCGTGACCCCCTCGACCTCGCGGTCGTGGCCTCCGCGCTGATGGGCTCCTGCTTCGGCTTCCTCTGGTGGAACACCTCGCCGGCCAAGATCTTCATGGGGGACACCGGCTCGCTCGCCCTCGGCGGCGCGCTCGCCGGCCTCGCGATCTGCTCCCGCACCGAGTTCCTGATGGCGATCCTCGGCGGCCTCTTCGTGATGATCACGATGTCCGTCGTCATCCAGGTCGGCTCGTTCAAGATGACCGGCAAGCGCGTCTTCCGCATGGCCCCGCTCCAGCACCACTTCGAACTCAAGGGGTGGTCCGAAGTCCTTGTCGTGGTCCGCTTCTGGATCATCCAGGGCATGTGCGTGATCGTCGGACTCGGCCTCTTCTACGCAGGATGGGCAGCCAAGAAGTGAGCAACGTGGACTGGCAGGGCAAGCACGTCACGGTCGCCGGGCTCGGGGTCTCCGGAATCCCGGCGGCCCGGGTGCTGCACGGCCTCGGCGCCGTCGTCACCGTGGTCAACGACGGCGACGACGAGCGCTCCCGCGCCCAGGCGGCCGAGCTGGAGGCGCAGGGCATCACCGTGCGCCTCGGCGACGGCGACACCCTGCCCCCGTCCACGGAACTCGTCGTCACCGCCCCCGGCTGGAAGCCCGGCAAGCCGCTGTTCGCCGCAGCCGCCGATGCGGGCGTCCCGGTCTGGGGCGACGTCGAACTCGCCTGGCGGCTGCGCGGCCAGGACGGCCGGGAGCCGGCCCCCTGGCTCGCGGTCACCGGCACCAACGGCAAGACCACGACCGTACGCATGCTCGCCTCCATCCTGGAGGCCGCCGGGCTGCGCACCGCCGCCGTCGGCAACATCGGCGTCTCCCTGCTGGACGCCGTCCTCGGCGAGGAGACGTACGACGTGCTCGCCGTCGAACTCTCCAGCTACCAGCTGCACTGGGCGCCCTCGCTGCGCGCCCACTCCGCCGCCGTGCTCAACCTGGCCCCCGACCACCTCGACTGGCACGGCTCCATGGAGGCGTACACCGCCGACAAGGGCCGGATCTACGAGGGCAACCGCGTCGCCTGCGTCTACAACGCGGCCGATCCGGCCACCGAGGACCTGGTGCGCGAGGCCGACGTCGAGGAGGGCTGCCGCGCCATCGGCTTCACCCTCGGTACGCCGGGGCCCTCGCAGCTCGGCGTGGTGGACGGCATCCTGGTTGACCGGGCGTTCGTGAAGAACCGCCAGAAGCAGGCCCAGGAGCTGGCCGAGGTCGCCGACGTCAATCCGCCGGCCCCGCACAACATCGCCAACGCCCTGGCCGCCGCCGCCCTGGCCCGCGCCTTCGGCGTCGAACCCGCCGCCGTGCGGGACGGACTGCGGAACTTCCGCCCCGACCCGCACCGCATCGAGCACGTCGCGGACGTGGACGGGGTCGCGTACGTGGACGACTCGAAGGCGACCAACACGCATGCCGCCGAAGCCTCGCTCGCCGCCTACGACTCCATCGTCTGGATCGCCGGCGGCCTGGCCAAGGGCGCCACCTTCGACGAGCTGGTGACCGGCTGTGCCAAGCGGCTGCGGGGCGTCGTGCTCATGGGCGCGGACCGGGCCCTGATCCGCGAAGCCCTCGCGCGACACGCCCCCGAGGTACCCGTGGTCGACCTCGACCGGACCGACACTGGGGCGATGTCCGAGGCGGTCCGCGAAGCCGCACGGCTCGCCCGGCCGGGGGACACCGTACTGATGGCCCCGGCCTGCGCCTCCATGGACATGTTCGTCAACTACAACAAGCGGGGCGAGGCATTCGCGGACGCCGTCCGCGCCCGCGCCGCCGAGAGCGTCTGACGGGCCCGGCCGCCGCGCCCCGGGCACGAGCAGTGGAGGGGACAGGGACATGCCGGCCGAAGAGAGCGTGCGGGTACGGCCCGCTGCCAAGGCCCGGCGGCCCGCGTCGGTGCGGGCCCGGAGCACCGGCAGCCCCCGCAGCCCGCGCGGCGGCGGAGTGCGCCGGCTGTACGAACGGGCACGACGGGCCTGGGACCGCCCGCTGACGGCGTACTACGTGATCCTGGGCGCCGGACTGCTGATCACCGTGCTGGGCCTGGTGATGGTCTACTCCGCCTCGATGATCAAGGCGCTGGAGCTCGGCAAGCCCGGCACCTACTTCTTCCGCAAGCAGTTCCTGGCCGCCGTGATCGGGGCCGGGCTGATGGCGGCCGCCGCCCGGATGCCGGTGAAGCTGCACCGCGCGCTGTCCTACCCGCTGCTCATGGGCGCCGTCTTCCTGATGGTCCTGGTCCAGGTGCCGGGGATAGGGATGTCGGTCAACGGCAACCGCAACTGGCTCTACCTGGGCGGGCCCTTCCAGCTCCAGCCCAGCGAGTTCGGCAAGCTGGCGCTCGTGCTGTGGGGGGCCGACCTGCTCGCCCGCAAGCAGGACAAGCGGCTGCTGACCCAGTGGAAGCACATGCTGGTGCCGCTGGTGCCCGTCGCCTTCATGCTGCTCGGGCTCATCATGCTCGGCGGCGACATGGGTACTGCGATCATTCTCACGGCCATCCTGTTCGGGCTGCTCTGGCTGGCCGGGGCGCCCACCCGGCTGTTCGCCGGCGTGCTCGCCACCGCCGGGCTCATCGGCTTCCTGCTGATCAAGACCAGCCCCAACCGCATGTCCAGGCTGGACTGCATGGGGGCCAGCGAGCCCGGGCCCGGTGGCTCCTGCTGGCAGGCCGTGCACGGCATCTATGCTCTGGCGTCGGGCGGATGGTTCGGTTCCGGCCTCGGCGCGAGTGTGGAAAAATGGGGCCAACTTCCCGAACCGCACACCGACTTCATCTTCGCCATCACCGGGGAGGAACTGGGGCTGGCGGGGACGCTGTCGGTGCTCGCCCTCTTCGCGGCTCTAGGCTATGCGGGTATCCGCGTGGCCGGACGCACGGAGGACCCCTTCGTGAGGTACGCAGCGGGAGGTGTGACCACCTGGATCACGGCGCAGGCCGTGATCAACATCGGTGCGGTGCTCGGTCTGCTGCCGATCGCCGGTGTCCCGCTCCCGCTGTTCTCGTACGGGGGGTCGGCCCTGCTGCCGACCATGTTCGCCGTCGGGCTGCTGATCGCGTTCGCGCGGGACGAGCCCGCCGCGAAGGCGGCCCTGGCCGTGCGGAGGCCCGGGGTGAGATGGAAGACGATGAGACGGCGCGTCAAGAAGCGTCCGTCCGGAGAGCGGTGAAATTCGGTGCATGTCGTACTCGCCGGCGGGGGGACCGCCGGCCACATCGAGCCCGCGCTTGCCCTCGCGGACGCCCTGCGCAGGCAGGACCCGAGCGTGGGGATCACCGCTCTCGGCACGGAGCGCGGACTCGAGACCAGACTCGTACCCGAGCGGGGGTACGAACTGGCGCTGATCCCGGCCGTACCGCTGCCGCGCAAGCCCACCCCCGAACTCATCACCGTCCCGGGCCGGCTGCGCGGCACCATCAAGGCCGCGGAGCAGATCCTGGAACGCACCGGGGCCGACTGCGTGGTGGGCTTCGGCGGTTACGTGGCCCTGCCGGGCTATCTCGCGGCCAAGCGCGCCGGTGTCCCGATCGTGGTCCACGAGGCCAACGCCCGCCCCGGCCTGGCCAACAAGATCGGCTCGCGGTACGCGCACGGTGTCGCCGTCTCCACGCCGGACAGCAAGCTGCGCGGCGCCCGCTACATCGGCATCCCGCTCCGCCGCACGATCGCCACCCTCGACCGGGCCCGCGTCCGGCCCGAGGCGCGCGCGGCGTTCGGTCTCGACCCCAACCTGCCGACGCTGCTGGTCTCCGGCGGCTCGCAGGGCGCCCGCCACCTCAACGAGGTGGTGCAGCGCGTCGCCCCGCTGCTCCAGCGCTCCGGCATTCAGATCCTGCACGTGGTCGGGCCGAAGAACGAACTGCCGCGCGTGGACAACATGCCCGGGATGCCCCCCTACATCCCGGTACCGTACGTGGACCGGATGGATCTCGCGTACGCGGCGGCCGACATGATGCTCTGCCGCGCGGGTGCGATGACCGTCGCCGAACTCTCCGCCGTCGGACTGCCCGCCGCCTACGTCCCGTTGCCCATCGGCAACGGCGAACAGCGGCTCAACGCCCAGCCGGTGGTCAACGCCGGTGGCGGACTGCTGGTGGACGACGCCGCGCTCACCCCCGAGTGGGTGCAGGGCAACGTCCTCCCGGTGCTGTCCGATCCGCACCGGTTGTATGAGATGTCCCGGGCTGCCGCCGAGTTCGGCCGCCGGGACGCCGACGATCTGCTGGTCGGCATGGTGTACGAGGCGATTGCCGCACGCCGTAACGCGTGAGGCGGGCGGGTCCGGGGGCGGTGGCTCCCGGGCCCGGCATAAGGAGCGAGCGTGGCCGGACCGACGACCGCCCAGCGCGGTGCAGGGAAGCGGGAGAGCGCCGCGGACCGGCCGCCTGGCCCACGCCCCGAGGGGCGCCGTGTCTCCCGCCGGCTGCTGCTCCTGATCGCCGGAGTCGTGCTGCTGCTCGGCTCCGGCGTCGTCTGGGCGCTGTACGGCTCCTCCTGGCTGCGGGTCGAACAGGTCAGGATCACCGGGGTGCGGGTGCTGACGCCCGTCGAAGTGGAGCGCGCGGCGGCGGTGCCGATGGGTGCCCCGCTCGTCTCCGTGGACACCGACGCCATCGAGAAGAGGTTGCGCCAGAAGTTGCCTCGTGTCGACGAGGTGGATGTCGTTCGGTCATGGCCGCACGGCATCGGACTTAAGGTGACCGAGCGAAAGCCGGTCCTTCTGGTGAAAAAGGGTGCGAAGTTCATCGAAGTGGACGACGAAGGCGTGCAGTTCGCGACGGTGGACAAGTCGCCCGGGCGGGTGCCCCTGCTGGAGGTGGCGACGGGCCGTTCCGCGAGCCTGCGCCGCTTCGGCGCCGACCGGCTGGTGCGGGAAGCGGTCCGGGTCGCGGGTGACCTCCCGGACGGCGTCGCGGAAGACACCCGGGTCGTCCGGGTCGACTCGTACGACGCCATCTCCCTGGAACTCAGTGGGGACCGCACGGTGATGTGGGGAAGTGGTGGAGCGGGGGCGGTGAAGGCGAAAGTCCTCACCGCTCTCATGAAGGCCGCACCCAAAGCGGGACACTTCGACGTGAGTGCCCCCACCGCTCCTGCGGTGTCGGGTGGTTGACGCGTATTTGGCCTGGCCAGCACCCTGGTTGGTCAGCGCTACGGGTGATCACATAGGGTGAAAAGAAAAACGGGAGGTTCGGCGTGTTCGTTGAACGTGCGCCACTTGTCGACTTAGTGTCCTGTTCGGAAGAGTCCATGAAGCAGACACACTGGTAACCCTAAACTTGAACGTTAGGGTTTGGGTCGGCGTTCGGACCGTCCCAATCGGCATCCGTCGTCGCGGCGGGATCACCGCCAAGCGACGACACGTAACTCGAGGCGAGAGGCCTTCGACGTGGCAGCACCGCAGAACTACCTCGCAGTCATCAAGGTCATCGGTGTCGGCGGCGGTGGTGTCAATGCCATCAACCGAATGATCGAGGTCGGTCTCAAGGGCGTCGAGTTCATCGCGATCAACACGGATGCGCAAGCCCTGTTGATGAGCGACGCCGACGTCAAGCTCGACGTCGGCCGCGAACTCACCCGCGGCCTCGGCGCCGGGGCGAACCCGGCCGTCGGTCGTAAGGCGGCAGAGGACCACCGTGAGGAGATCGAGGAGGTCCTCAAGGGGGCCGACATGGTCTTCGTCACCGCAGGCGAAGGCGGTGGCACCGGCACCGGTGGCGCACCCGTCGTCGCCAACATCGCGCGCTCGCTCGGCGCCCTGACGATCGGTGTGGTCACCCGCCCGTTCACCTTCGAGGGCCGGCGCCGAGCCAATCAGGCGGAGGACGGCATCGCCGAGCTCCGCGAAGAGGTCGACACCCTTATCGTCATCCCCAACGACCGGCTGCTGTCCATCTCGGACCGCCAGGTCAGCGTGCTCGACGCGTTCAAGTCGGCCGACCAGGTGCTGCTCTCGGGTGTCCAGGGCATCACCGACCTCATCACCACCCCTGGCCTGATCAACCTCGACTTCGCCGACGTCAAGTCGGTCATGTCCGAGGCCGGTTCAGCGCTCATGGGCATCGGCTCCGCCCGCGGCGACGACCGCGCGGTGGCCGCCGCGGAGATGGCGATCTCCTCGCCGCTCCTGGAGGCGTCCATCGACGGCGCCCGCGGTGTCCTGCTCTCCATCTCCGGCGGCAGCGACCTCGGTCTCTTCGAGATCAACGAGGCCGCCCAGCTGGTGAGCGAGGCGGCCCACCCGGAGGCGAACATCATCTTCGGCGCGGTCATCGACGACGCCCTCGGCGACGAGGTGCGGGTCACCGTGATCGCGGCGGGCTTCGACGGCGGACAGCCGCCGGCCAGGCGGGAGAACGTCCTCGGCGCGAACAGCGCCAAGCGCGAGGAGCCGGCCCCGACGCCGGTCCGGGCCGCGCCCGAGCCGGTGCGCCAGTCCGGCGGGCTCGGTTCCGTGCCGCCGCGCGAGGAGCCGCCGGTGCAGGGCGAGCCGGTTCCGGTGTCGGGTGAGACCCACCTTCCGCCGGTCGTCTCGCCGCCGCACGTCCCGCCGGCCCGTCCCTACTCGGACTCCCAGGCCGAAGAGCTGGACGTACCGGACTTCTTGAAGTGATAGGTCCGCATGACGCAGTGAGTCGGACGGTCTCTGTCTTCTCGCGGGGCGGCGCTCACTTCTCCTTCACCGACAGGTGGGGCGGAGTGAGCGCCGCCCCGTACGCGGAGCTCAACCTCGGCGGCGCGGTCGGCGACGACCCCGCCGCCGTTCTCGCCAACCGCGAGCGCGCCGCGCGCGACCGGGGGCTCGACCCGGCGAGAGTCGTCTGGATGAACCAGGTCCACGGCCGGGACGTGGCCGTGGTCCACGGACCCTGGGGCGAGGCGGCGGAGATCCCCGCCGTCGACGCGGTGGTCACCGCGCGCCGCGGGCTCGCGCTCGCCGTGCTGACCGCCGACTGCACGCCCGTCCTGCTCGCCGACCCGGAGGCCGGCGTCGTCGCGGCGGCGCACGCCGGGCGGCCGGGCCTGGTCGCCGGGGTCGTTCCGGCCGCGGTCGAGGCCATGGTCCGGCTGGGCGCGGAGGTCTCCCGGATCACCGCGCGGACCGGGCCGGCCGTCTGCGGGCGGTGCTACGAGGTGCCGGCCGTGATGCGGGACGAGGTCGCCGCGAGCGTGCCCGGCTCCTGGTCCGAGACCAGCTGGGGCACCCCGGCGGTGGACGTCACGGGCGGGGTGCACGCCCAGCTGGCGGAGCTCGGCGTCACCGACCGGCACGCTTCGCCCCTCTGCACCCTGGAATCGGGCGACCACTTCTCGTACCGACGCGACCGCACCACCGGGCGGCTCGCCGGATATGTCTGGCTGGACTGATAGGGCATGACGGAACGCAAGGAACAACTCGCCGCGAATCTGGCGCGCGTGGAGGAACGGATCGCCTCGGCCTGCGTCGCGGCCGGGCGCGCGCGGGAGGAGGTGACCCTGCTCGTGGTCACCAAGACCTACCCCGCGAGCGATGTGCGGATTCTGCACGGACTCGGTGTGCGTCAGGTCGCGGAGAACCGCGACCAGGACGCCGCCCCCAAGGCTGCCGAGTGTGCGGATCTGTCCCTCTCCTGGCACTTTGTCGGTCAGTTGCAGACCAACAAGGTCCGTTCCGTGGTCGGTTATGCCGATGTCGTGCAATCGGTGGACCGTACGAAGCTGGTGACCGCCCTCTCGGCGGCGGCCGAGCGCCGCGAGCGCGAACTCGGCTGCCTCATCCAGGTCGCCCTCGACGCGGAGAGCGGCGAGCGGGGGGCCCGCGGGGGTGTCGCACCGGACGGGATCGAGGAGTTGGCGGACGCGGTCGCCGCCGCGCCCGGGCTCCGGCTGGACGGGCTGATGACTGTCGCGCCGCTCGCCGGCCCCTTCGCCGGGCGGCAACGGGCCGCGTTCGACCGGCTGATGGAATTCTCATCCCGGCTGCGCGGGAACCATCCGGCTGCGAACATGGTCTCTGCAGGGATGAGTGCGGACCTCGAGGACGCGATCGCGGCCGGAGCGACACATGTGCGCGTCGGTACTGCGGTACTCGGAGTCCGCCCCGGGCTCGGGTAACGTCGCCAAACAAGTCGGACCACAGCAGAAAATATGGTCATTACCGCCCAGGGCGGGGAGGCCGGAGTGGATCGCGGGCACTTGGTGACAGATGCCGATCCACCACAGAGCGGAGGACTCAGAGCATGGCCGGCGCGATGCGCAAGATGGCGGTCTACCTCGGCCTCGTGGAGGACGATGGGTACGACGGCCCGGGGTTCGACCCCGACGACGAATTCGAACCCGAGCCGGAGCCCGAGCGCGACCGGCGCCGGCACCAGCCCGCGCATCAGGTGGAGCGGGACCGGGAGCGCGACGAACCGGTACGCGCGGTCCAGCCGCCGGCGCAGCGGGAGCCGGTCCAGATCCCGGCGGAGCGTGAGCGACCCGCCCGGATCGCACCCGTGGCATCCATCACACCTGAACGTCCGAACATGGAGAAGAACGCACCGGTGATCATGCCCAAGGTCGTGTCCGAGCGCGAGCCCTACCGGATCACGACGCTGCACCCCAGGACGTACAACGAGGCCCGTACCATCGGGGAACACTTCCGTGAGGGCACTCCGGTGATCATGAATCTCACGGAGATGGACGATACGGACGCGAAGCGACTTGTCGACTTTGCCGCGGGACTCGTCTTCGGTCTCCATGGCAGCATTGAGCGAGTGACACAGAAGGTGTTCCTGTTGTCGCCTGCTAACGTCGATGTCACGGCGGAGGACAAGGCCCGCATCGCAGAGGGCGGATTCTTCAACCAGAGCTGAGAACACGACACCGGGAACAACCCGGCCGAGAGGCCGGTGCTACGAGAGCCAGGGGAGAGGGAAGCGCGAGAGATGGGCGTCGCACAAAGTGTTGTCTACATCGCGTTGATGTGTTTCCTCATCGTGCTGATCTTCCGGCTTGTCATGGACTACGTCTTCCAGTTCGCACGTTCATGGCAGCCGGGCAAGCCGATGGTGGTCGTCCTGGAGACGACCTACACGATCACCGATCCACCGCTCAAGCTCCTGCGGCGGCTCATCCCGCCGCTGCGTCTCGGGGGCGTGGCACTCGACCTGTCCTTCTTCGTTCTGATGATCATCGTTTCCATTCTGATCAGCATCGTGATCAGGCTGTGAGCGATACGGTCTTGCCGACTGCCGACGACTACGTAGAGGTGAAGAAGAGATGCCGCTGACTCCCGAGGATGTGCGGAACAAGCAGTTCACGACAGTCCGCCTCCGAGAGGGCTACGACGAGGACGAGGTCGATGCCTTCCTCGACGAGGTCGAGTCGGAGCTGACCCGCCTGCTCCGTGAGAACGAGGACCTGCGCGCCAAGCTGGCCGCCGCCACGCGTGCCGCCGCGCAGAACCAGCAGCAGGGCATGCGCAAGCCGCCGGAGCAGCAGGAGCGGCCGGGTGCCCCGGTGCCCGCCGCCATATCGGGCCCGCCGGTCCAGCAGCAGCCCCCGCAGATGGGTCCCCCCCAGCTGCCCGGTGGTGCTCCGCAGCTGCCCGCCGGTCCCAGCGGCCACGGCCCCCAGGGCCCGCACGGCCCCGGTCCGCAGGGCCCGCACGGCCCCGGCCCGATGCAGGGTGGTCCCATGGGCGGCCCGATGGGCGGTCCCATGGGCGGTCACAACCCGCAGCAGCAGATGCAGCAGATGCAGCCCCCGCCGCAGATGCAGCAGCAGGGCCCCGGTGGCGACAGCGCCGCCCGTGTCCTGTCCCTGGCGCAGCAGACCGCCGACCAGGCGATCGCGGAGGCCCGTTCCGAGGCCAACAAGATCGTCGGCGAGGCGCGCAGCCGCGCCGAGGGCCTGGAGCGGGACGCCCGCGCCAAGGCGGACGCGCTGGAGCGGGACGCGCAGGAGAAGCACCGCGTGGCGATGGGCTCGCTGGAGTCGGCCCGCGCGACGCTGGAGCGCAAGGTCGAGGACCTGCGGGGCTTCGAGCGCGAGTACCGGACGCGTCTGAAGTCCTACCTGGAGAGCCAGCTGCGCCAGCTGGAGACCCAGGCCGACGACTCGCTGGCTCCGCCGCGCACCCCGGCCGCCGCGTCGCTGCCGCCGTCGCCTTCGCTGGCTCCGGCCGGTGCGGGTGCCATGGGGCACACGATGGGCGGCAACCACGGCGGTCAGCCGATGGGCGGCGGAAACCCGTCCATGGGCGGTGGCCCGTCGTACGGCGGTCAGCAGCAGATGTCGCCGGCGATGACGCAGCCGATGGCGCCGGTGCGGCCGCAGGCGCCGCAGCCGATGCAGCAGGCGCCGTCGCCGATGCGCGGGTTCCTGATCGACGAGGACGACAACTGACGGGCTTTCGCGCGATGAGCGCGTAGCCGTCGGCAGGCAAAGGGCCGGGGCACCGGGGTTTCCCCGGGG
>NZ_JBMNDO010000124.1:0-23990 GCF_052542855.1 Streptomyces sp. SAS_281 | reverse complement strand
GCCCGGGCCCCCGCCGGTGTCCGTGACCTCCACCCGCAGCCTGCGGGGTCCATACGCGACGCAGACGGCCGCCGACGCGCCGGACGCGTGCTTCACCGTGTTCGTCAGGGCCTCCTGGACGACCCGGTACGCGGCGAGTTCGATGCCGGGCGGCAGCGGGCGGGCCCGCCCCGTCACCGCCAGCCCGACCGGCAGCCCCGCGTCCCGGACCCGCCCCACCAGCACCTCCAGCTGGTCGAGCCCGGGCTGCGGCGCCGGCACCACCGCATCGGGATCCGCCTCTCCGCCCTCGGTGGTCGTGGTCAGCAGGCCCACCACATGGCGCAGTTCCGTCATCGCCGCCCGGCCACCCGCCTCCACGGCGAGCAGCGCCTCGCCGGCGAGCTCGGGCGAGGACCTCATGATCGTGCGGGCGGCACCCGCCTGGATGATCATCACGCTGACGTTGTGCGTGACGACATCGTGCAACTCGCGCGCGATCCTGGCCCGTTCCTGCTCCACGGCCCGGCGCAGCGCCTCCTCCTGCTCGCGCTCCAGGACGGACAGCCGTGTCCGCCCCTCGTCGGACCGCAGCTTCCACGTCCGCAGGCCCACGGCGGCCACGGCCATCGGAATCAGGATCAGCAGCGCGATGTACTCGTTGGGGACGATCGGCGTCACCGAGTTCCCGGAGGTCCCGACCAGCGCCACCGACACCGGCAGCGCCACGAGCGTCGCCACCCGGCGCGGGCTGTACACCGCGGCGCCGTACACCGCGATCACGAACGCGTAGAACGTCAGGCGCATCACGCTCTGCGGGGTCGCCAGCGTCGCGGCCGTCACCACGCACAGCACGGCCAGCGGAAAACGGCGGCGCAGCACCAGGGCCCCCGAGGCGACAGCCGCGAGCGTGACCATGAAGGCCATCCCGCCGGTGCCGGACGGACGCTCCAAGGCATAGGCGGTGCCGCCGACCACCCGCACCACCACGTTGTCCGCGTTGTCCACGCCGTAGTACACGGTGGCGACGCCCAGGACCAGCGCCACCAGCGCGTCGAACCGCCAGGCACGCGGGGTGGGACGGGGCGGCGGGCCGCCCGCCCGGATAGCGTCCTCCCACAGCCGGCCCAGCTTCGCACGTCCGTCCGTCACCGTTGCATTCTCGCGGTCGCGCGGGCCCCGGGGAGTCCGCCCCCGTACCCATTCCGGCGACGACGCGTACACCACGCGCCTACATCGTGAGGACGACGAGCGCGCCGCTCATCCCGACGCCGGACCGCGAAGGGGGCCGGGCGGCCGACGCGCGGGGACCCGGCCCGCTCCTAGCGTTCACGCCACCGGACCGCACATCACCCAGGAGCCCCGCCATGACCAGCCCACTGATCGAACTGTGCGAGGTGAGCCGTCGCTACGACGACGGGCCGCCCGCCCTGCACGAGGCGTCGCTGACCGTGCGGCCGGGGGAGGCCGTCGCGATCCTCGGCCCTTCCGGCAGCGGCAAGTCGACGCTCCTCAACCTCGTCGCCGGCCTAGACCGCCCCGACACCGGCACGGTCACCGTCGACGGCGTGCGCGTCGACAAGCTGGGCGAGGCCGCGTCGGCGCTGTACCGGCGCGCCCGGATCGGCATGGTCTTCCAGTTCTTCAACCTGCTGGACGACCTGACCGTCACCGACAACATCGCCCTGCCCGCCCGTCTCGCGGGCATGTCCCGGGGCGAGGCGGCCCGCCGGGCGGCCGGACTCCTCGAACAGCTCGGCATCGAACGCCATGCCCGTGCCTGCCCCGGCCGCCTCTCCGGCGGCCAGCGCCAGCGCGTCGCCGTGGCCCGGGCGCTGATGAACCGCCCGGCGCTGCTCCTGGCCGACGAGCCGACCGGGGCCCTCGACACCGCCGCCGGACAGGACGTCAGCCGGCTGCTCACCGAACTCAACGCCCAGGGCCAGACCGTCGTCCTCGTCACGCACGACCTCGCGCTGGCCCGCTCCTGCACCCGGCGGACGATCCGCATCGCCGACGGCCGCGTCACTCACGACCTGCCCTCGACGGCCGCCGCTCCGGAGACCGTCCGATGAGCGCGCTCGGCCGGGTGGTGCGCTCCGGAGCGGGGCGGCGCCGCGTGCAGACGCTGGTCATCGCACTCGCCGTGATGATGGCCGTGGCCGCGTCCGTACTCGCCGGATCACTGTTCGTGGTCTCCGGTACCCCCTTCGACGACGCGTTCGCCCGACAGCACGGCGCCCACCTGTCCGTGCGGTTCCATGCGGACGAGGTGAGCGCCGGGCAGCTGGCGGAGACCGGGCACACCGACGGTGTACGCGCGGCGGCGGGCCCCTTCCGCACCGCGACGGTCACCCCGCGCGCCGACGCGACCGGCCCCGGCTGGCCCATGACCGTGACGGGCCGGGCGGCCCCGGGCGACGACGTGGACCAGGTGGCCCTGACCGAGGGCCGCTGGGCCGCGCGCCCCGGCGAGATCGTTCTCTCCGCCGGCTCCTCCCTCTTCCCCGTACTGGGCAAGGAGATCCGCTTCACCGGGCTGGCCGGCGACCCCGCGCTGACCGTCGTCGGCGTCGCCCGCTCGGTCACCGGCACCTCCGACGCCTGGGTGGTCCCCGCCCAGATGCCGGCCCTGACCCCGCCCGGCGGCGGTGGCTACCAGATGCTCTACCGCTTCGCCGAGGCGGACACCGCCGCGCGCATCTCCGCGGGCGGCAGGAGTGTGACGGCATCCCTGCCCGCCACCGCCGCCACCGGCGAGCAGTCCTGGCTGACCGTCAGGAGGAGCGCCGAGCAGGACACCGCCCTGTACGTCCCCTTCCTCTTCGCGTTCGGCGCCCTGGGCGTGGTCATGTCGGTGCTCACCGTCGGCAACGTCGTCGCCTCCGCCGTCGGTACGGGGACGCGCCGGATCGGCATCCTCAAGGCCCTCGGCTTCACCCCCGCCCAGGTCGTACGGGCGTACGTGGGCCAAGCGCTGATCCCCGCGACCGCCGGCACCGTCCTCGGCCTCGTCGCGGGACACCTGCTCGCCGTCCCCGTGATGGCCGAGACCGAAGAGGCGTACGGCACCTCGTCCCTGGCCGTGGCCCCCCGGGTCGACGTGGCCGTGGTCGCCGGGGCGCTCGGCCTCGTGTCGGCGACCGCGTGGGCCGCCGCCTGGCGGGCGGGCCGGCTGCGTACGGTGGACGCGCTCGCCGTGGGGCGCACCGCGTCGGCGGCGCGCGGCCGGTGGGCGGCCCGCCTCGCCGGACGCCTGCCGCTGCCGGAGCCCGTCGCGCTCGGCCTGGTCCGGCCCTTCGCCCGGCCCGCCCGCGCGCTGGCCATGGGCGCCGCGATCCTCTTCGGCACCGTCGCCGTCACGTTCACCTTCGGGATGGCCGCCTCACTCGGCGAGGTGATGAAGGCCAAGGCGCACGACGCCGCCGACGTCGTCGTGCCCGCGCCCCAGCCGGACTTCGGGCCCCCGGGTGCCCAACGCCCCGCGAGGCGGACCGCGGCCGACCCGACGGCCGTCGCGGCGGCGATCAAGGCGACCCCGGGCACGGCGAAGTACTACCGCGCCTCCACGGTCCGCGCCACGGTGGACGGGCTCACCGGCACGACCGACGTCGTCGCCTTCACCGGAGACGCCTCCTGGGGCGGCTACACCATGGTCGCCGGACGCTGGATCACCCGGCCCGGCGAGGCCGCCGTCCCGTCCCCGTTCCTCACCGCCACCGGCACCCGCATCGGCGACACCCTCACCCTGGGGGGTCTGGGCGCGCCCGTCACCGTACGGATCGTCGGCGAGGTCCTGGACCCGCGCAACGACGGCATGCAGGTCTTCACCGACGCCGCGACGCTCAAGGCGGCCCACCCGGACCTGACGGAGACCAGCCACCACATCGCGGTCGCACCCGGCACCGACGCGCACGCCTACGCCGGCACGCTCGCCAAGACCCTGCGCCCCCTGGGCGCCACGGCCAGGGCAGGCGGGCTCGGCGCGGGCGGGGACATGGTCGCGACGCTCAACGCCCTGTCCGCGATCCTCACGCTGATGATCGTCGCCGTCGCCGCGCTCGGCGTGCTCAACGGGGTGCTCCTCGACACCCGCGAGCGGGTCCGGGAGATCGGCATCCACAAGGCCCTCGGCATGACGCCCGGGCAGACCGTCGCCATGGTCCTCACTTCCGTGGCCGTCACGGGCCTGACGGCGGGCTGCATGGGCGTGCCCCTCGGCATCGCCCTGCACCGCCGCGTACTCCCCGCGATGGGCGAGAGCGTGGGACTGCGCCTCCCCGGCTCCGTCCTCGCCGTCTACCCCTCGGCCGGACTGCTCCCGCTCGTCCTCGGCGGCCTCGTCATCGCCACCCTGGGCGCGCTGCTTCCCGCGGGCTGGGCCGCCAGGGCCCGCACGGCGGCGGCTCTGCGGACCGAGTAGACGGCATGCCGGCCCGTACGGAAGGCTCGGAGGATGATCGAGCGGGAAGCGGCGGTGCGCCTCGTCGAGGAGCAGTTGGAACGCGAGCACCGGGAGTGGGCGGCCAGGGGCGTGGAACAGCCGGCCGTGGCCGTCGGCCACGTCGAGGAACACGAACTGGTGTGGATCGTCTCCTGGCAGTCCGTGGACTACCTGCGCACGGAGTCCTTCAGGCACATGCTGGTGGGCATCGGACCGTATCTGGTCGACCGCGTCGACGGGGGACTGCACCGGATCGGCGCCGTCTCGGCGATGTCCGGGGCATGGGAGGACGATTACCGCGGCCGGATCCGGGAACTGCCCGTACGGACGGCGGTGGACGACCTCCACGACACCGTCCGGGCGGTCGCCGCCGGCCGCGGGCAGTTGCCCGCGGTGCGGGCCCTGCGCGGCAAGGTGCCGGGCCTGTCGCCCGCGGCGGCCTTCGCGTACGTGCGCGCCCTGCTGGACGGCGAGCCGCCCGCGCACCTCGTGGCCGTCGCGACGGCGGAACTGGTGGACCCCATGGACCCGGTCTGCATGGTGGTGACCGTCCGGCCGGGCCGCGCACCTTAGGAAACGCGCTCCCGCCGCCGGTCCAGGTGCCGGATCACCGGGGTCGCCGTCGCACCGTGCAGGAGTACGGAGACCAGGACCGTGAACGCCGTGACCGCCCACAGCTCGTCGGCGTACCGCGTGAAGGGCCCTTCGCCGAGCGCGTACGCCAGGTAGAAGAGCGAGCCGATGCCCCGGATGCCGAACAGGGCCGTGACCGCCCGCTCGCGCGGCCCGGCCGGAAAGCCCAGCTGCGCGGCGGCGCCGGCGGCCGGGCGGATCACCAGGACGAGGACGAGGCCGAGGAGCGCCCCCTGCCACGGGAGGTCCGCCAGCCCGTCGGCGACCAGGTAGCCGCCCAGCAGGAACAGCAGCACGGCGGTCAGCAGACGCTCGATCTGTTCGCTGAAGCCGTGCAACACCTGGTGGTAGCCGTGGCCGCGTTCGGCGCCCCGGATGGTGCACGCCGTGACGAACACCGCGAGAAATCCGTACCCGTGGAGCAGCTCGGTCAGCCCATACGCGGTGAACGTGGCCCCCAGCGCGGTGAAGCCCTCCATCTGCTGCGAGAGGCGGACGTGCCGGGAGCGGAAGAACAGCCGGCCGAGCAGCCGCCCCACGGCCACCCCCGCGACCAGTCCGACCGCCGCCCGCACCAGCACATCGGCCAGCAGCCAGTGCCCGATCCACCCCGCCGACCAGCCGTCGCCCGCCGTCGCCGCCAGCGCCACGGCGGCCAGCACGAACGGCATGGCGAGCCCGTCGTTGAGACCGGCCTCCGAGGTCAGCGTGAACCGCACCTCCTCCTCGTCCTCCTCGTCGTCCCCGCTCGTCGGCTCCCCGACCCGCACCTCCGCGGCCAGCACCGGATCGGTCGGCGCCAGCACACCGGCCAGCAGCAGGGCCACCGCCGGCGGCCAGCCCATGAGCCACACCCCGAGCCATGCCACGCCCCCGACGGTCAACGGCAGGGCGAGCCCCAGGAAACGCCACGCCCCCGCCCAGGTACGCCATCCGAAAGGGCGGTCGATCGCGAGCCCGGCCCCCATCAGCGAGACGATCACGCAGACTTCCGTCACATGCTCGACCCACAGCCGGTCCCGTACGGGGTCCACGACGGGCACGCCGAGCGGCAGCAGGGCGATCGCCGCACCCGCCACGAGGAACACCATGGGCATCGAGAAGGGACGCCGACGGACGAGCGGGGGAAGGACGGCGGCCGTCAGGATGCCGATCCCCGCAGCCGCGTATATGCCGTGCACCAACGTCATCCGGTACCGCGTCCTCCATCGGGTCGGCCGCGGCCGGGCACGCCGGTCCCGTATGCGGCGGGAGGAATCCCGGGTACCCGGCGGCCCGGCTCCCACACCCCCGGATGCATGGGCACGGGTGCCGGGGCAACGTGAGGGACATGACGACGAAGCTCGGAGCCTTTGTGCTCGGTACGCCCGACCCCGCCGCCCTGGCCGATTTCTACCGTGCCCTGCTGGGCTGGGAGGAGGTCGAACGGGACCCCGCATGGGTCCGGCTGCGGGCTCCCGGACAGGAGCGCCCCGGCCTCAGCTTCCAGCTGGAAGCGGACCACACACCTCCGGTGTGGCCGCAGCTCCCGGGCACCCAGCAGATGCAGGCGCACCTGGATCTGGAGGTGGACGACCTGGAGGCCGAGACGCAGCGGGCCTGTGCCCTGGGCGCGAAGCTGGAGGAGCTCCAGCCCCAGAAGGACGTCCGTGTGCTGCGCGACCCCCACGGCCACCCGTTCTGCCTGTTCCTGCCGGGGGCCTGACTCTCCAGGCGGCCCGGGGCCGTCGCACGCCGGCCGTCGGCGCCCCGGGAGACCCGGGGTGCCGACGGCCGGTGCCACCCGCTGCGCGTACCTCAGACGGGGACGGCCCCCGAGTGATCGGGCCGGTCGGCCTCCGTCTCCGGGGCGCGGCGGGTCAGCAGGGCGTCGGCGGTGCTCAGGGCCTCGCGCACGTCACTGACACCCGTCATGACGCACAGGGTGTACGCGGTGTCCTCCCGTTGCCGGATGGTCTCCGGCGTGGAACGGCGCTCGTCCTCGATCACCGCGTCCGCATAACGGGACAGGGCGGCACGCAGGTCTGCGGGCGTGGGAAGCAGCACAGCCAACTCCTCCTCAACTGAACCGACCCTCCCGGGCCGCGGGGGCGGCCGGGGCAGGGGCGTCGCTCACGACGATCATCGGATTCCCCGTCGCACGCGGACCATTCCCATCGTTTTCGGCCGAAGAAGAATTCCCGCGCCACCGTTGGCGGCGACGCCACGGGGCACACGTGCTCCATGGCCGGGGCGGCCGTCCTGCGGATGTGGACACCCAGCCCCGCACGGCAGGCCCCCCGGTCATCCGTCCTTCCCGGCCGGCACGGGCTCGGCCGAAGGAACGGTGACCGCCGCGGGCCGGTTCTGGTACGGGAAGCCGAAGCGTGCCAGGCAGTGCCACACCTTCTTGACCGCCTGAGGATCGAAGCGCCCCGCGCGCGCCGCGGCCCCGATGACAAGGGGGGCGAGGACGCCGTCCACGGCGATGGCCTCGCCCAGATCGACGTACTCCTGTCCCCGGTAGCCGGGATGCCGGCGCAACTCGTCCACCGTGAGGCGGAACCCGGGGTGCCACTCCACCGGGCAGCCCAGCCGCCCGGCGGACGCCTCCACATCGGTGCCCCGGTAGCACGGGTCCAGGACCAGCGCCTCCACATGGCGGTCCGGTCGGACCGGCCCGTGCACCTGCGCCTCGATGTAGTCGTCGAGCACGTCCTGCTCATCGGCCAGGGCGAGGGCGATCAGGTCCATGCGCGCGGCCACCCCGAAGTCCCTGGGTTCGAGGCAGCTGTCCGGATAGCAGAAGGTCGTACGCTCCAACGCCCCGGCGTCCAGCCGGAAGTGCGCGGAGCCGTACCTCGGCGCTCCGCCGACCGCGTACCGGCGGAAGTCCAGCGCCCCGTAGACGGGCCGCTCCGCCCCCGGTGCGCCGTCGTACGCACCCCCGAAGATCCTGCTCTCCCAGCGCCACCGGTCACCGCCCGGACGGGCCGTCAGGCCGCCGTTGCTCGTGCCGGTCACGAACTGCGAGGAGTAGACGCCGGTCCCGGCCATCGCCTCCAGCAGGGGCCTGCCGTCCAGCAGCCGGTCAGGGTGGAAGTTGAGGGTCACGCGCAGGCCGGGGTCCATCGCCGGACCCGACACGAGCCCCGCGACATGGGCGAGCGCACGCCGCTGGGGAGTGGTGAAGGTGGGTGCGTTCATCGGCACAGTGTTCCCGCGGGCGGCCGGAGAGCGCGAGGAGTTATCCGCCGCACGGCGATCGGTGCCGCGCAGGCCCGTACGCCGGAACGTTATGGTTCTTCCGCCGTGCACAGGACCGACCGGGGGCCTTCGTGAGTCTGACCGCACAGATACTGCCGCTCGCGGGCGTCGCCGTGGGCGCCGTCACCTCGTTCCTGGTGACCAGCGCCAACGAGCGCACGCGATGGCGCAGGCAGCAGTCCGTCCGGTGGGACGAACGACGCCTCACCGCCTACGCCGACTACGCCCACGCGGTCAAGGAGCTGGCCGCGCGCTACCAGATGCTCGCCGCCGGCCGGGGCCTCACGACCGGTCCCATCCCCGTGGAGGAGACGCCCGAGATCCTGGCCGAGGTGGGCCAGTTGGAGTCGCGGCGCTCCGCGCTCTCCGAGACGCTCGGCCTGCTCGGCGACACGGAGGCGAACACCGCCTCCAAGTCCGTGGACCACTGCCTGTGGCGGCTGGAATCCCTGGCCCGGGGGGTCGGGACCGCGGTCGAGCAGGACTGGGACCAGGCGTACCTGCAGTTCCGGCAGGCCCGCGACCGTTACGTCGACCTCGCACGGACCAGCCTCGGCGTGCCGGGGGCCGCCGCCCGTGCCGTGCCCTGGCCGGACGACTGGCGGCCCTCCGCGGGCTGAGCGGGGCCGGGCCGCGCGGCCGTGCGCTACCTTCCTGGACATATGGACGACGACGCCGAGGCACCCTTCATCGACCCGGAGTCGGACTACCCGTGCTGCTGGTTCTGCCCGGCGCTGCGGCTGCCGCGCACCGGCTTCCTCGTCGCCGACCGGCCCAGCCGGGACTGGCCGTTCGACGCGGCGGACGGCTTCCGGTACACCGTGGACACCCGGGCGCCGGTCTGCGTGCACCCCGGCCGCGTCGGCCTGCCGGCGCAGCTCACCGCCCGGACCTGCGTGGAGCCGCCGCCGGATCCCGTGCGGGGCGAGGACAGGCGGGGGCGCCGGTGGTGGCGGTTGCGGCGGCCCGGATCCGGGGCCGTACCGGCGCGTCGGTAACATGGCGCGCCATGAGGCGTGTCTGGCTGCTGCCGATCCTGTTCCTGACCTCCGGCGCGGTCGGCGCGGCCGGCCTGTTCGTCTGGGGGAGCACCCGTCAAGGCGCCATCCTCCTGCTGGCCTTCGCCCTGTGCGCGGCGCTGAACTCGCCCCTGGTATTCCCGAGGTCGGTCAGCGCGGCGGAGGCCCGGCGCCGCAGCGCCGCCGACGGCCGACCGGTCGTCTTCTGGCGGCCGGGCTGCGCGTACTGTCTGCGGCTGCGTTTCCGGCTGCGCCGGCACGCCCGCCGGCTGCACTGGGTCGACATCTGGCGCGACCCCGAGGCCGCCGCCGCGGTGCGGGCGGTCAACGACGGCAACGAGACCGTGCCGACCGTCTTCGTGGCGGGGCGGCCCCACACCAACCCGGACCCGGCATGGGTACGCGCCCAGCTCACCCGGCCTGCCCGCTAGTCGTCCACCCGCAGTCCCAGCCGGTCCGCCACCGTTCCCAGGGCCGCCCCCAGCGGGAGCCCGATCCGCGTGACGGCCTGGACGTCGCCCCGGGTCGGCTCGCGGTTGACGATGAGCACCGGCTTCCCGGCCTGCGCCGCCTGCCGGACGAACCGCAGCCCTGACATCACCGTCAGCGAGGATCCCAGAACGAGCAGCGAGGCCGACGTACGGACCAGCTCGCGGCAGTGCTCGACCCGCGCCGGGGGTACCGACTCGCCGAAGAACACCACGTCCGGCTTGAGGACGCCGCCGCACACCTCGCACGGCACCACCCGGAAGTCCCCGACCTGGTCGTCGGTGAGGTCGGCGTCACCGTCCGGATTGACCCCGGCCGCCACCGGCTGGAACCCGGGGTTCGCCTCCTCCAGGCGCCGGGCGACCTCGCGCCGCGCGACGAACGTGCCGCAGTTCAGGCAGACGACCCGGTCCAGGCCCCCGTGGAGCTCCACCACGTCCTCGCTGCCGGCGGCCTGGTGCAGGCCGTCCACGTTCTGGGTGATCACCCCGGCGAGCGCGCCACCGCGCCCGAACGCGGCGACCGCCCGGTGACCGGCGTTCGGGAGGGCGCGCCGGAACGTCTTCCAGCCGAGGTGGCTGCGCGCCCAGTACCGGCGCCGGGCCGGGGCGCCGGACGTGAAGTCCTGGTACGTCATCGGCGTGTGCCGGCTGAGGCTTCCGCCCTCGCCCCGGTAGTCGGGGATGCCGGACTCCGTCGAGATACCGGCCCCGCTCAGCACCAGCACACCGCCCCGGCCGAGCGCTTCGACGACGGGTTCCAGGTCGGTGGTGGCCGGGGGCAGCCCCGCGGTGGGGGTCCAGCTCAGAGTGGGGCGCATGCGCATGCCCTCCAGAGTACGGAACCGGCCACCCACCGCCCCGCCGTCAGGACAGCAGCTCGATGTACCCGTCGGTGCCGTGGACACGGATGCGCTGTCCGTCCCGGATGCGCCGCGTGGCGTGCTCGACGCCCACGACGGCCGGCAGCCCGTACTCCCGGGCGATCACCGCGCCATGCGTCATCAGCCCGCCCACCTCGGTCACCAGACCCGCGATCCCGACGAACAGCGGGGACCAACTCGGATCCGTGAAGGTGGTGACCAGGATGTCGCCCGCTTCGAGGTCCGCCTCGGCCACGTCCAGGATCACGCGGGCCCTTCCCTCGACGGTCCCGGCGGAGACCGGCAGGCCGTTCAGCGCGCCCTCCGGCGCGTCGTCCCGCCGGTACGCCCCGTGCACCGCCTCGCCGTCCGAGGTGAGCACCCGGGGCGGGGTGAGTGCGCTGTACGCCCGGAACTGCTCCCTGCGCCGCCGGATGAGGTCCTGGTCCACCGCGCCGGAGCGCACGGCGTCACCGAACTCCTCCAGCGTGAGGTAGGAGGCGTCCTCACGGTCGGCCAGCACCCCGGCGTCGGCCAGGCGCTCGGCCTCCCGTACGAGGGCCTGCCGGTAGTGGAAGTAGCGGCAGACGATCCCGTACTTCGGGTACTCGCGGTAGCCGATGAAGGTGCGGACCCGGTCGATCATCGCCTTGGTCTCGTCGGCCTTGCGGTCCCCGTCCGGGAGCGCCCGCAGCCGTGCCAGCACGTCCCGTTCCTTCGCGAGAGCCTTCTGCCGCCCCTCCTCGAAGCGTCGCGCGGCCGTGCCCGGCCCGAAGAGCCGTACGTTGTCCAGGATCACCGGCACGAGCGCGGTGGGGCGCTCGCTCCAGCGCGGCCGGGTGATGTCGATCTCGCCGACGCACCGCATGCCGTACCGGTCGAGATACGCCTCGATGGCCTCGCGCGCCTCCGCCCCGCCCGGGACCTTCCCCAGGCCGTCCAGGAAGCCGTCGTCGTCCACGGCACCCCGCAGATACGCCACCGCCTCCGGATGCGGGCGGATCGCGTCGGCGACGTCGAGGAGAGCGAGCCCCATCTCCGAGGTCACGTTGCCGGGGGCGGACAGGGTGAGCGTGTCGGCCGCGTTCTTCTCGCCGAGCCACTCCAGCAGCTTGTCGTTGAGCCACCAGGTGGACTCCATCCCCGCCATGATCGCCTGCATGCTCACGGGGTCGGCGAGCACCCGCTTGTGCTCCTCGAAGGCCGTCGGCAGGTAGTCGAACAGAGCCGGCCCGGAGTGCGTCCGAGATCGCGCGCCAGGGCGGCGACGGACGCCTCGCTGCGCGCGACGAGCTCGGCGACGACGGCCGGGTCGGTCGCGATCGGCGCGGGCGCGCCACCGGCAGGCGGCGCTGCGGGCGCCGGGTCCGGGAGCGCCGGGACGAAGCCGGGGCGAGCAAGGACGGTCTCCAGGGCGTCCCTGACCAGCGGGTCGCCCTTGCCCATCATGTCCAGGAGCCCGGCCCGGACCGCGGGCGAGCCGAGGCGCCGGGTGACGTCCACGAAAAGCCGTCCGCCGGCCTCCAGCATCGGAGCCATGGCCGTCAGCCGCCACATCGAGAGGCCCAGGGGCTTCATCGCGTCGGTCATCATCTGCTGGTGCCCGACGGAGACGTAGACGTGGTTGCCGTCGTCCGCCGCCTCCGGGACGGGGAACAGCGTCGTGATCGGCCGGCTCTGGACGATCCGGAAACCGTCGTCGGACAGACACCACTCGATGTCCTGCGGGCGGCCGAAGTGCGCCTCGATCCGCCGTCCGAGCCGGACGAGCCCGAGCACCTGCTCGTCCGTCAGTGCCGGCTCCTCCCGTCGCCGTGCGTCGACCGCCACCTCCCGCGTGCCACCGCCTTCCAGGGCCTCGACGGCGCGCTGCTTGGAGGCGATCGACCGGTGGGTGATCCGGTCGTCGCGCACGGTGAAGACGTCCGGGTTGACCAGTCCGGAGACCAGGGCCTCGCCCAGCCCGAAGCCGGCGTCCACCGTGGCGTCCCTGCGGTTCCCCGTGACGGGGTCGGCCGTGAAGAGGATGCCCGACGCCCGAGGGAAGACCATCCGCTGCACGACGACGGCCATGTGCACGGTGCGGTGGTCGATGCCGCCCCGCCGGCGGTAGGTCACGGCCCGCTCGGTGAACAGCGACGCCCAGCACCGGCGGATGTGCCGGAGCACCGCCTCCGGACCCACGACGTTCAGGTAGGAGTCCTGCTGGCCGGCGAAGGAGGCCGTCGGCAGGTCCTCCGCCGTCGCGCTGGACCGTACGGCGTACGCGGCGTGCTCGCCGTGCCGGGCGAGTGCCCCGCCGACCGCCGCCACCAGGTCCTCCGGCAGGGCGAGACCCTCGACGGTCCGCCGGATCTCCGCGCTCAGGGTGCGTACGGCCTCCCGGTCGTCCGGGTCCACGCCGGCCAGCCGCCCGAGCTGTTCGCCGACCGCCGGTTCGGAGGCCACGACGCGCCGGAAGGCGTCCGTCGTGACGCAGAACCCGCCCGGCACCCGGACGCCCTCGATCCGCGACAGCATGGCCAGATGTGCGCCCTTGCCGCCGACGTCCGCGATCGGCGCCCCATCGGCCTCGTTCAGCTCCCACACGTAGCGCTCGCGCACGCAGCGTCCTCATTTCCGCAGGTCGGGTTGGTCAGGCCGATGATTCTGCGGCACCACCCGGCCCTTGCCGCAAGCCCCCCGGTGCGCTATAAGTTGGTTACGGCAGGGAGAGGACTCTCCCTGCTCTTGTTTTTGTACGCCGTGCCGGGCGGTCCGTCCGCCACCGGCACGCGCCCCCGGCCACCTCGTCGGCTCAGGAACCGGGCCCGCCCCTCCGCAGGAGTACCGGCCGCAGCCGGCTGTAGCCGCGCACCGACACCGGACGCAGCGGCCTCAGCGTGTACGCCGCCGCCCCCGCGAGCTCCCCGGCGAGCGCGGTGTTGACCAGGACGGACGCGGGGCGGGCCACCGCGGTGAGCCGGGCCGCGATGTTGACCGCCTCCCCGTAGACGTCGCCGAAGCGGCCGATCACGGGTCCGTGGGCCAGTCCGGTCCGCACCTGCGGCAGCTTCGGATCGGCCTGGGCCCGCGCCGTCAGCTCCAGGCCGATCCCGGCGGCGTCGGCCGCCGACTCGCAGACGAAGAGCACCTCGTCGCCGATGGTCTTCACCACCTGGCCCCGGCCCTCGGCCACCACATCGCCGGTCATGGTCTCGAACCGGTCGAGCACGCCCACCAGTTCGGCGCCGTCCAGGCCACGGGTCATCCGGGTGTAGCCCACCATGTCGGTGAACCCGACCGCGCGCTCCCGGACGTGCGCGTCGCCGGCCACGGCCCCGCCCTCCCGCTCGCCGTCCGGCACGTGCCCGGTGTGCGCCACGAGATGGCGGCGCCAGACGTACCGCTGGACGCGCTCGATCTCCGGCAGCAGCGCCGCCATGTGCTCCAGGAGGGCTTCCCGTCCGGGCGAGGGCTCTCCGCCGCGCCCCATCCAGTCCCGCAGGGTGTCCACCTGCCAGTCGGCGAGCCGGGAGAGGTGGTGGCCCAGGGCCCGGGCCATCAGGGTCTCGCTGTGTTCGGTGATCAGCCCGGCCGCGATGAGGCGTTCCCCCGCGCGCAGGGCCTCGATGTCGGCGTCGGTGAACACCTCGGCCTCGTCGTCCACCGCTGGGAACCCGAGCGCGCGCCACACGCGTACGGCACGCTCGAACTCCACCCCGGCGCGCGCGGCCACCTCCCGCCGCGTCCAGACCCGGCCGCCGCCGAGCAGCACCTCCTCGACGGATCCCGGGCCCGCGCCGTCCTGCACCCCGTTCACGTGGTGTGCACGATCAGGACGTCCAGACCGGCCTTCCTGGCGACGTCCGCCGGCACCGAGCCGAGGAGCCGGCCCGCCAGCGACCGCAGCCCCCGGTTGCCGACCACCAGGAGGTCGGCCGAGCACTTCCGGGCCGTCCGCACGAGGGAGGGGACCGGCTCGCCCTCCACGGCGACCGTCCGCACCTCGGCCGCGCCCTGCAGACGGGCGCGGTCTCTCGCGATCCTCAGGGTCTCCTCGGCCGGCGCCGAGCCCACCACCTGGTACGCCTCAGTGCCCAACTGGTCCTGTGCAGAGGCGAGTTCGGGTCCACGCATGGGAGCGTACGCACACGTGACGACCAGCTCGGCGCCGCACACGGCGGCGAGGCGTGCGGCGGCCTCGACGGCCTTGTACGACGATTCCGATCCGTCCGTGCCGACCAGCAGGGTCCGATAGGCGGTCAAGGCAAACTCCTTACTCTGAAGTAAACTTACTTCAGAGTAAGGTACGGGCAGGGGTGAGCCCGGGCAAGTGTGCGGCGGGCCCGCCCGGAGGTGTCTCCGTGGCGGCCCCGCCTGTGTGCCTGCCGCCGATCAGCCCGTCAGGTCCGGACGCTGGGTCACTCGGATCGAGTTGACCAACGTCGTACCGGTGACCGCCCCGAAGCCCACGTTCAGCCGGCCATCCGTGACCTTCACCGTGAACGTCTTGAACAGAGCGGTGCGAACGCCGCCCGACTCCAGGCGTACGTCCACGTCCGGCACCATCTCCGCGCCCTCACCGAACACGTCGAAGACGCGCGCGCCCGGCTTCGTCCCGACGGCCTCGGCGAAGCCCAGTTCCACCTGGTAGACGCCGGACGGAACCCCGTCGAACCGGTACTCGGCCACACCCTCACGCCCCGAGCGCAGCAGCTGTTGCGCCGGGGAGCTGCCGGCACCGGCGATGTCCTTGCGCGTGTAGGTGAGTGCGGTGTCCTTGCCGATGAACCCGAAATCGCCCTGCGCGTAGGCGCGGTCCGCGCTCCACGAGTCACCGAGCGCGTCCACCGACGCGAAGTCCGCGCCGACGTCCACGCCCCGCTGATAGGCCGGGACCACCAGCTTCAGCGGCAGCGAGAGCGACGGCGCACGCGCGCTCTGCGAGGTCAGCACGAGCGTGCCCCGGTACACGGTGCCCGGCGTCGCCGCCGCCGTGTCGAAGGTCAGCTTCACCTCCCGCCGGCCGCCCGCCGCGAGTGTGCCGGAGGCCGGGTCGATCTTCAGCCAGGCGGCGCCGGACTTCTCCGCGACGGTGTACTGGGCGGCCGAGCCTTCGTTGGTGAGCGTCAGGGTGCGCTCGCGCTGCTCACCGGCGGGAACGGTCAGCTGCCAGCCGTCCGCGTTGTCGGCCCGCACCGCGCCAGTGGTGAGGGCGGTCTCGGTGCGCACCGCGGACAGGCTGCCCAGTTCGGTGCTGCGGCTGGAGGTGGTGTAGTTCGGCGCCGAGACCGCGATCTGATGGGTGGCGTTCGCGCTCACCGGGACCTGCGCAAGATACGCGCCGTCCGTTCGCGTGGTGGCCGTCCCGACGGCGGTGCCGCCCCGCGTGACCTTCACGGAGGCCCCGGCGACCGGGTTCCCGTCGTTCACGTCGGTCACCGTGCCGGACACCACCGCGTGGCCCTCGGGCCGGAACCGGATCGCCATCCCGTCGCGCAGCGACAGCTCGTTGTACGAGTACTGCAGCGCGTCCGTGCCGTCGTGGTTCTCGGCGCCGACGGTCGCGCCCGTGCCCTGCTCGAAGCCCTTCTCGCTCGGGTCGAGGCCCTTGTAGTGGAAGCTGTATGTGCCGTCCTCACCGATCACGGCGGCGAAACCGACACGCTTCGAGGTGTCCCGGGCGATCAGCATGTCGCGCCACTCGACCACGTACTCCCGGTGCGGGGCGGTCCCGCGCACCGAGGTGTAGACGCCGGAAGCGGCATCCATGGAGAGCTTGTCCCAGAACGGATAGAGGGCGCCGTTGGCGCCGCCCTTGGCCGGCAGCGGACCGTTCTCGTACAGCGCGAGGTAGCCGAAGATCAGCTGACCGTCGCGGGCCACCCAGCCCTTGTCGTACGTGTGGCCGTACAGGGCCACGGGGAACGGCAGTGCGACGGCCTGATACGCCGAGGACGAGGGGCTGATGCCGAGCCTGTCCTCACCGGCCGGGTACTGCGCCGACACCTGCCGGCATGTGGTGCCGAAGGCGTCGGTGCGCGTGGCGAGGCCGATGTCCTTCGTCGTGGAGCCCGCCACCACGTCGGCGACGATGCCGACGGCCGCCGCGCAGTGGTTGAGCGGTGTGAGGCTGATCCGGTAACTGCCCGCGGGCAGCGTCAGCTTGTACGTGCCGTCGGATGCCGTGGACGCGCGCACCGGTGTGCCCTGCACCTTGATGGCGACGTCCGCCTCGGTGCCGGAGTCGCTGCGCACCGTTCCGGCCAGGGTGCCCGTGGGGGCGGTGGCCAGGGCGACGTCGTGCACGGCGGAGCCGCCGTCCGTGACGGCGAGCGTGGCCGAGTCGGTGACGTAACCGAACTTGGTCACGGTCACCGTGTAGTCGCCGGACACCAGACGCGGGAACGCGTAGGTGCCGTCCTTCTTCGTCGTCAGGGTCGCCCGCGTCGGACCGGCCACCGAGACCTCGGCGTCCGCGGTGCGGTCGCCGCCCGCCGTGACCGTGCCCGTCAGCGTGCCGGCATGGTCGCGCGGCGCGGCCTCCACGGCCTTGTACGCGTCGAGCCGGCCCTGGCCGTAGACGTTGTTGAAGTCCGCGGTGCCTCCGCAGGAGGTGTCGTCGACATCGATCGCGGACTTGTTCAGCACGCCCTCCGTCGCGGTGACGTCGCCACGCAGCGCGGGGGCGGCCGACCAGAGCAGCGCCACCGTGGCGGCGGTGTGCGGCGAGGCCATCGACGTACCCGACTTCGCGGTGTAGCCACCGCCGGGAACGGCTGACCGGACGTTCACACCGGGCGCCGAGATGTTCGGCTTGACCGTGCCGTCGACACCGGGACCGCGTGAGGAGAAGGACGCGATCCTGTTGTTGTTGTCGAAGGCGCCCGAGGCGTACGTGTTGGTGTACGCGCCCGGGGAGCCGGCGGTGTCGCAGTAGGGTCCGGTGTTGCCGTTGGAGAAGGCCGGGAAGATCCCGGCGTCCCGCCAGGACTGGACCATCGCCTGGTACCAGGTGTCCAGGTCGCCGGCGCCCCAGGAGTTGTTGATGACGTCGGGGGCGAGGTCGGGCCTCGGATTCTCACCGTCCGCGTCGGTCGGCGCGAGCATCCACTGCCCGGCGGCGAGCAATGCGTCCCGCGGGCAGCCGGCGGTGGTACACGCCTTCGCGGCCACCCAACGGGCCCCCGGTGCGACACCGATGGCGTTCTCGGCGCCGTCGTCGCCGACCATGGTGCCCATCGTGTGTGTGCCGTGCCCTATGTCGTCACAGGGGGCGGCAGTGCCGCACGTGCGGGTCGCGTCGAACCAGTCGTACGCGTGGTCGTACGTGCCGTCGGCCTTCAGGCCCCGGTACGCGGCCGCGAGCGCGGGATGCTGGAAGTCGACGCCCGTGTCGATGCTGCCGATGACGACGCCCTCGCCACGCACGCCGTACTCGTTCCAGACCTTGGGCGCGTTGACGCGGTCCACGTTCCACTCGATGCCGTCGACCTTGGCCTCGTCGGTGCCGTTGACCGCGGGCGGCAGCGGGATGGTGTCGTCGGCCGCGATCGACACGACATCGGAGCGGGCGGCTACCTGCGAGGCCAGGTGCTTGTCGCCGGTGACCTTGACCGAGTTGCTGATCCAGTACGACTCGTAGGAGGCGCCGGCCTTCTCCAGCAGCGCCCGCAGCCCCCTCTGCGAGCTCTCGGCGTACGCGGTCTTCGCCTTCAGGACCGCGCGGCCCCGGCGCGCCTTGGTGGCCTCCCTCTTCGCTGCCGAGGTGTCGGCCTGTGAGTCGAGCTGTACCCAGAACGACACCTCGTCGTGCTGGGCGAAGTCCTGGAGCAGGGCGCCGTCCGCCTTGCTCCGCAGGGCCGTCGGGACGGTCGGTTCCGGATCGGCGGCGACGGCCGGGAGCGCGCCCAGCAAGGGCGCTGCCAGCGTCGTGGCCAGTGCGGTGACGAGCAGCGCCCGCCACCGGGATCTGTGTCGGTTCACGTCTGTCGTTCTCCTCATGTGGTCAGCTGCTCAGGTCGGGACGTTGGGTGACGCGGACGGCGTTGACGAGGGTCTTCTCCGCACCGGTCGCGACCAGGCGGAGATTCAGCTGGCCGTCGGTGACCCGGACCGTGAAGGACTGGGCCAGCGCGCGGTAACCGCCGCCGGTGGTGGAGACGATGTCCAGATCGCGCAGTTGCACCGCACCCTCGGCCAGCACATCGGTGAGCCGCTTACCGGCAGCCGTTCCGCCCAGCTCGGCGAAGTCCAGCTCGATCTGGTAGGTGCCGTCGGGCACGCGGTCGAAGCGGTACTCCACGGCGCCTTCGCGTGCCGTACGGAAGAGCCGGTCGTCGACGGTGTCCTCGATGGCGTTGGCGGTCTTCACCTTCGTGGACCGGCCGATGAACCCGTACGACCCCGCCGTGTACGTGACGTCCGGCGACCAGGCCTCCCCGGCGGAGTCGGTGGACGCCTTGCCGGCTCCGCTGTCGATCGCGGTCCGGTAGCCGGGTACGGCAACGGTCACCGGAATCTTGATCTCCGGTGCGCGACCGCTGTCGGACGCGACGACGACGGTGCCCTTGAGGACCGTGCCGGGCGCTACGCCGCGCGCGTCGAAGGTCAGGACGACCTTCTGCTCCCCGCCCTTGTCGATGCGGCCCTCGGCGGGAGCTGCCGTCAACCAGGCGGCACCGCCCGCCTCGGCGACGGTGTACGCGCTGCCGGCGCCGGTGTTGGCGAGGGTCACGGTGCGTGTCCGGCTCTCCTCGGCGGGGACGACGACGGTCGCCGCGGAAGCCGGGGTGGCCGAGACCTTGCCCGTCGCGAGAGCCGTCGAGAGCTGCTCGGCCGAACCGGTCGCCAGGGCGACGGTGTGGCTGTACGCGGTGTAGTGCGGGGCGGAGACGGTCACCTCGTAGTCCGCCTTGTCGCGGGTCACCGGAGTCTGGACCAGGTAGCCGCCGTTCGACAGCGTGGTCCCGGTGGCGACCGGCTTGCCGTCGCGGCTGATGGTCACCGTGGCGCCGGCGAGCGCCTTGCCGTCGTTGCCGTCGGTGACCGTGCCGCTCACCGCAGCGCTCCTGGTCGGCAGGAACTCAACGGCCAGGCCGTTCTCCACCGAGGCGTCGTTGTACGAGTACTGAAGGGCGTCGGTGCCGTCGGCGTTCTCGGCGCCGATGGTGGCCCCGGCACCGCGTGCCTGGTCGGCGCCCGTGATGTCGCCGTAGTGGAAGGAGTAGGTGCCGTCCTCACCGATCACGACCGAGAAGTCGAGCCGCTGGGTGCGGTCGGAACTGGGCACCATGTTCCGCCACTCCACGATCACCTCGCGATGGGGCGCGGCGCCGCGGGACGACCAGTAGACGTCTCCGTCCTGAGTGGCCAGTTGCAGGTTGTCCCAGAACGGGTAGAGCGAACCGTTGGGATACCCGGTGTACGGGAGGGACCTGTTGGAGCTGAGGTCGACCGAGGTCTCGAAGCTGAGGTAGCCCTCCACGTTCGCGGATGCCTTCGTGTACGTCTTTCCGTACAGCGCCACCGGGAAGGGGAACTGGACCGTGGCGCTGCCCTCGTAGTCACTGCTGGTGTTCAACCGGGTCGAACCGGCCGGGAACGAGGTGTCGTGCGAGATCCGGCAGACAGTCCCGAAGCGGTCGCCGCGGTCGGGCAGCACGATGTCCTTGCCGGCGGGCCCTGCGGCGGCCTCGATGCCGAACGCACCGATGGTGGCGCACCGCGAGACCGGGGTGATCGTCAGTTGGTAGGAGCCGGCCGGAAGGTCCAGGCTGTAGGTGCCGTCGGACGCGGTCGTGGTGGTTGTGCTCGCGGGTGCTCCCGCGACCACGATCTTCGCGCCGGCTTCGGGCCCGGACCGGGTGCTCACGGTGCCGGAGAGCGTGCCCGTGGGGGCGACGGCCAGGCTCAGGTCGCGGGTGGCGGTGGCACCCTCGGTGACCGTCGCGGTGGACCCGGCGGACGTGTAGCCGTACTTCGTGACCTTCACCCGGTAGTCGCCGACCATCAGCTTCGGCAGGCTGTACGTGCCGTCGGCGCGGGTCTCGGCGAGCGCGTTCATCGGCCCGTCCAGCTCCACCGTCGCGCCGGCCAGCGGGGCACCGGCCGAGGTCACGGTGCCGGTGAGGCCGCCGAGGGGGCCCCGGGGCACGGACGCCACGGCCTCGTAGGCGTCGAGCCGGCCCTCACCGTAGACGTTGTTGTTCGCGGCGCTGCCGCCGCACGTGGTGTCGTCCACGTCGTGAGCGGTGCGGTCGAGGAGCCGTTCCGTGGCCGCGACGTCACCGCGGATCGCCGGGGAGGCCGCCCACATCAGCGCCACGGTCGCGGCGGTGTGCGGTGAGGCCATCGACGTACCCGACATGACGGCGAAACCGCCACCGGGCGCCGCCGAGCGGACATCGACACCGGGCGCGGAGATGTCCGGTTTGATCGCACCCTCCTCGCCGGAGCCGCGGGAGGAGAAGTAGGCGATGTCACCGGCGCTGTCGTAGGCGCCGGTGGCGTAGGTGTTGGTGTACGCCCCCGGGGAGCCGGCCGTGGCGCAGTTCGGGCCCGCGTTGCCGTTGGAGAACGCGGGGAAGATCCCCGCGTCGCGCCACGCCTGGACCATGTCCTTGTACCAGGTGTCGACGATGTCGGCGCCCCACGAGTTGTTGATGACGTCGGGGGCGAGGTCCGGGCGCGGGCTGTTCCCGGCGCGGTCCGTAGGGGCCAGCATCCACTGCCCGGCCGCCATCAGCGCGTCCTGCGGGCAGCCGAGGGGGGTGCATGCCTTCGCGGCGATCCACCGGGCGCCCGGCGCCACACCGATCGCGTTGCCGTCGCGGTCGTCGCCGACCATCGTGCCCATGGTGTGGGTGCCGTGGCCGTGATCGTCGCACGGTGCCTCGCCCGAGCAGGTCGCGGTGGCGTCGAACCAGTTGTACTCGTGGTCGTAGCTCCCGTCGGTCTTCAGACCGCGGTAGGAGCTCATGAGCGTCGAGTGCTGGTAGTCGACGCCGGTGTCGATGTTGGCGACGACGATGCCGTCGCCGCGTACGCCGAGATCCTCCCAGACCTTTGGCGCGTTGATGCTTTCGAGGTTCCACTCGACGCCGTCGACCTTCGGTTCCTGCTCGGCGGGGAACTCGTCGGGCAGTTGCAGCAGCCGGTCGGGTTCGATGGAGGCGACCTCGGGCCGGGCGGCGATCCTCCGCGCCAGAGCCTTGTCGCCGGTCACCTTCAGCGTGTTGCTGATCCAGTACGAGGTGGCGCGCGCGCCCGCCTCCTTCACCAGGGCCTCGACGCCGGCCTGGGTGTTTGCCGCGTGCTTCTTCTTGGCCGCGATGAGGGCCTTGTCCCGGCCCGTCCGCGTCTTCTGCTTCTTCGCCGCCGAGGTGTCGGCCTGCGAGTCGAGCCGCACCCAGAAGGTTGCGGTGTCCTTCTTGTCGAGCTGCCGGACGACCTCGGCGTCGGCCTTGCTCCGCAGGTCGGTCACCCGAGGGGGCGGGGGAGCGGCTGCCGAGGGCACCGCCGCAAGGAGCGGAACCCCCATGGCCACGGTGAGCGCGGCGGCCAACAGGCCGTGCCGTCTCCTGAGTTGCTGTCTCACGAACACACTCTCTTTCCGAAGGTTTCCGAAAATTGGCGGAGCTGGTGCGGGTCGGCCGGGTGACCGGTCCGCGCCGTGTCGAAAGGGCCGGGGTCAGCCCCGGCCGGGCCGGTGGGTGACGCGGACGGCGTTCACGAGCGGCTGGTCGGCCGGGCTCGCGAACCGCAGGTCGAGGTGCCCGTCGGTGACGCGCACGGTGAACTTCTTGTCCAGCGCGCGGTAGTCGCCGCCTGCCTCCAGGGCGATGTCCACGTCGGGAACTTCCTGGATGCCTTCGGCGAGCACCTCGAACAGCCGCTCCCCGGGCTGCGCGCTGCTCAGTTCGGCGAACCCGCGCTCCACCTCGTACACGCCCTCCGGCAGGCCGTCGGAGCGGTACTCGTAGGCGCCCTCGGCGCTCCGCCCCGCCTCGGCCTTCTCGGCCGCGATGACGGCACGGCCCCGATCGGCGTTCTTCCGTACCCTGCGTGCGGCGGAGGTGTCTGCCTGCTCGCCGAGCTGTTCCCGGAAGGCGACCTCGTCCTTCGCGTAGAGCTGCTCACGGACCGCGCCGGCCGGCTTCCGCGCGTGAAGGCTCGGCTCGGGCGGGGCCCCCGTCGACGCCGGGAGCACGCCGGTCAGTGGCAGGCTCATGACATCCGAATGCGGAGCTGCGACGACCGTCCGCCGTCGTGGGGGGACTTTCCTCAACACGCACGCTCCTTCACATGAACGATCACGAGGTGGTGACCTCAGCAGTATGGGAGCGGCACACCGAGTCACCGGGGGCCGTGCGCTGACGAGTTGGCGACATGGCGCCCACTCGCCAACCGGCCGTCCGGACGGTTGGGGGGGCGGAACGTGGAGTGCCAGGACGCGACCATGTCCGGGGCATTCACCGCCGCCTCACTGGATGGCGTACGCGCGAGTGGCGGTCTGCTCGCCGGAGTTGCCCGCGACGCCCTCCGCGCCGGTGCGCAGGGGCACGTAGCCGCTCTTCCCCGGATGGCGGGCGGGAGCCGGTGAACCGCCCGTCCGCGCCGCCGCAGACCGCCGTCCGGCTCAAGGCGGCGCCGTCGTCGTACGAGGCCTCGGCGCTCAGCGTCCGCGCCCGTTCGGAGTGGGTGCGCGAGGACATCTTCCAGTGGTCCGCGCCCCGCGCGCTGTCCGTGGTCAGGGCGTACTCGGTCGGCTCGGTGTACGGCGCCGGGAACGAGCCGACTGCCGTGCTGCGCTTCGCCGGCACCTCACCGTGGACGCAGAGCGTGGTGCCCCGCAGTGGCCCGGACGCGGAGTCGGTCATCGGGCCGCTGCAGTGGCGTCGCGCCGATGCCGCTGTCGGGCACGGCGACCTTCACCCCGCAGCCGTCGTACCCGGCCTGCCACGCGACCGGCGCGCCGATCCGCGGAACGTTCCGGTCGAGCGAGGCGGTCACCTCGGCGCCGAGTCGGATCCGGGTCATGGCCCGTCGAGGGCGGCCGGCCGCGCCTTGCTCCCGGGGCGCACCGCCTCGTCCCTACCGGGCTTCGCGGGCGGCAACGGGGCTGCCGGGCCCGGGATCCGGTCCGATCCACCGACGCCGAGGGCGAGGGCGGGGGCCGCCGCCACGAGGGAGTCCCGCCTGTCTCCGGGCACGCGGGACTCCTCGGCGACACGGTGGAAGCGCGGGGAGACCGCACGGATCGTCGCGCAGCCCCGCACGCCGCGACAAGGCGTGCCGGCGGGGGGGGGGGGGGGGGGGGGGGGGGGGGGGGGGG
>NZ_JBMNDO010000123.1:0-24092 GCF_052542855.1 Streptomyces sp. SAS_281 | reverse complement strand
TCTTTCCGGTCAGCAGACCGCGCTCCAGCCCGAGACCGACCAGGAACATGAACGTGTGTCACCGCCGGTAGGACGCTGGCCAGCGAGGGGGTTCCCTCCTCCATGTGTTGCGCCCTGGCGCGACTTCAGGTGGTGTCAGTGCCCTTCGGCATAGTGCCCCGCATGACGATCAACGAAATCGACAGCGTGGACTGGGCATCGATGAGCCACGCTTACGGTCCGGCAAGCGACGTCCCGGGCTGGCTGAGAGGGATGGTCTCGCCGGAATCCGGTGTCCGGGACGAGGCCTTCAGCGACTTCTACAGTGCGGCGCACCATCAGGGGGATGTCTATCCGTGCACGGCGGCCAGCTTGCCGTTCCTGTTCGAGATGGCCGACAGCCCCGCGACCCCTGACCGGGGCTCGGTCATCGAGTTGCTGCTCAGCATCGGCCAAGAGTGCCTGGGTAGGGATCCCGAAGCGGTGTACTTCACGCCGGACGGTACCGAGTCCAGAGCCCATGTGGAGGCGTTGGCGGTGATAGGTGAGCGTGCCGAGGTCTTCGTCCGCTGGGTGAGGGACCCCGATGAGGAGGTGCGGCGGCCCGCGATCGAGGGCCTGGGTCTCTTCCTGGCCGACGGTGCACGCGCCTTGGAGGTCCTGCGCAGTCTGCTTCCCGGGAGCGGCATGGTGCAGCGGCTGCTCGTTGTGAGGGCGGTGGCGTCGGTGGCGCTGCGGGATGCGGTCGTGCACGGTGCGGCCGCCGGCTGGCTGGAGGATCTGGCCGGTGACACGACACAAGTGCCCGAGGTGCGGCTCGCTGCTCTCGTGCACCGGGTCCGGTGCACTCTGGGGGAGCTCGGTGACGCTGTTGTGCCGGTGGCGGTCGGGCTGATCCGGGAGATCGCGCCGGAGGAGACCAGCGGGAATGACGATGCGCCCTGTGGGGCCGAGCCGGAGCCGGATGTTGCCGCGGGCACGGCGCTTTCATCGGGGGTGCCGCCGCAGGTCGCCGCGGCGTTCGAGGATCTGGAGCGGTACGGCCGGGTGCACGCGCCGACGAGCTCCCTCCTGGAGTCGCTTCACACGGTGTTGGACAATCGTGTGCTGGAGCGCACCGCGTTGCTCACCGAGCAGTTGTGCAGCGCGGACCCTGGGGTGCGTTACGACGCGATCGGCATGGCGAGGAAGCTGATCGGCCAGTGGCGTGGGGATTGCACCGGCCTGGTGGTGCTGATCGCGGGGTGTCTCCTGCCCGAGGACCCGTATACCTCGGCTGCTGCGGCAGAGGCTCTCGGGGCGCTCGTGCCGGTGAGCGAGCCGGCCCGGGAGGCCCTCGCCGCTTATATCGAGGCGGCCCGTGCGGAACACGGGCCGGACGTGTGGGCGGCCCGGGAGCGGCTGGTTCGCCACGCTCACCAGGAAGCCGTCAGGGCGCTGGCGTCTCTGGGGGATCCGCGGGCGCTGGACTGTGTGCTGGAGGCGCTGGACGGGGGCACCGACGCCTGGCGTGCCGTGCAGGTGGCCGGTCACCTGGGTGAGGCTGCCGGTGATCTCACGCCGAGGCTGTCGAAGCTACTGGCGGATGTGGACTTCTCGGATGCGTCGCAGTCGATGACTGCCAATGCTCTGGTGTCCGCCCTGAGAGAGCTGGGTGACCCCGCGGCTGCACCGGGGGTGGCCGGCGCCGGCCAGCCCCGTAACCGCGGCCGTGCGTGAGGAGCAGTGGCATACGGCCGCCTCCGTCCTCAAGGCCCTTGCCTCCTTCGGCCCTGAGGCCGCCTCCGCCCTGGATGTGGTCCGCCCGCTGGCCGACGCGCAGGACGTCACCGTCCGGGCGGCCGCGACGGCGGCACTGTGGGAACTTGAGGGCGACGCGGCCGGCGTCGTGCCGAGGCTGGTTGAGCTCCTTGACACCCACGCGGACGACGAGGCAGCCGCCGCCTTGGGGCGGATCGGGCCGGCTGCCGCACCGGCCCTGCCGCATCTGCGGAAGATGCTGACAGCCGGCTACGAGTGGACCCGGGTCCACGCCGCGGCCGCCCTGTGGGATATCGGCGGCGACGCCGAGGCGCCCGCCGTCGTGGAGACGCTCCTGACAGCGTGGGCGGAAAACGACTCGACGTCCAACCACGTCCTGGCCTGCCTGAACCGCATGGGGCCGGCCGCCCGGCCGGCCCTCCCCCGGGTCCGGGAAGAGCTCACGCTCCTGCGCCGCAGCGGCCGCTTCCGCAGCATCCCCCACGACGAGGACCTGCTGGCGGCCTGCCGCTCCGTGACGGCCCGCATCTGAGCAAAGCCCCTGCGGGAAGTGTCGGAAGTGCCTCCGCCCGCGGACGGGGCCCATTGCCCCGGCGGCCGAGCCGCGCACCCGGCCCGCCAGATGGGTGAAGGGTCAGACGGGTACGAACCGTGCTCATCGGCTGGGTGTCAGGGACGGCATGAAGGAGATCAGCGAGCAGCACATCAGCGAGCCCGGCCTGGTGGTGCTGGACATCACCGCGGCCGACGAGGACACGCTCCGTCTGGTGGTGGCCCGGTTGGAGGAGCGCTGGGCGACCTCGGGCCCGGCCCAGGTACGGCGGGTACCGGGCCGGGCCGGTGTGACGGCCGGGTTTACGCGGACATCCGCCGCTCCGGGGCCGGGGGTGGGTGAGGGGCGTTGGGTTACTTCGGCGGGCGGCGCCCGGTGAGGTCCAGCCACGCGTTGCGCGCGGGTGGTTGGCGGCGACTTGGTCGAGCAGTACGGTCCCGGCCACCGAGTCCGGCACGCTGGCTGCGGTCACCAGCATGGTGAGGAGAAGGCCGAGTATGTCGGTGACGATGCTTCGCTTCCTGCCGACGATCTTCTTGCCGGCGTCGCCAGCCGAAGAAGACCGCAGCTGCGAAGTCCTGACCACCTACTTTGCGGCTGGTGTCTGAGCTAGGACTTCGGGGCCCGTTCGTGTCGCCGGGCGCGACGTTTATGCCGAAAGAGAAGACCCACCTCGCCTGCCGTTCCCTGGGAAAGGGTCGTGGGGTCGGTTCCGTTGATGTGTGGAGGTAGCCCGTGGGCCCGGACCTGAGCCGTGTGATGCGCTCTTCGCCGTACTGGCCAGTGATCAGTCACACGACGCTGCGGCGGGTCCTCCCGGGGTTCGCCGTCTCCTCGCTGGGTGACGGCATGGCCGTGGTGGCGGTGAGCTGGCTGGCGATTGAGCTGGCGCCGGCCGCGGACCGCGGCGTCTGGGTGGCGTTGGCGGCGGCCGCCTACACCCTGTCCGGGGCGGTCGGCGCGCTGCTGCTCGGCCGCTTCCTGCGCCACCGCCGTCCCACCCAACTGGCCGGCTGGGACGCGGCGTTGCGGGCGGGCGCGCTGGGAGCCATCCCGGTGCTGCACGCCTTCGGCGCGCTCCGCATCGAGGGGTACGTCGCGCTGCTGGCGGTCTCCTCCGTGCTGCATGCCTGGGGGCAGGCGGGTGTCTACACGCTGATCGCCAGGGTGCTGCCTGAACGCGATCATCTGGCGGGTAACGCCGTGCTGTCCGGTGTGGGGTCGATCGCCACGGTGGCGGGGCCGCCGCTGGCCACGCTGCTGATCGTGTTCGGGGGCCCGGCAACAGTGCTGGCCGTGGACGCGACGACGTTCCTCTTCCTTGCGGTCACCTTCCTCGTCGCCGTCCCCAAGGACGCGGTCCCGGAGCCCGAGGACGACACAGCCTCGCGGACGGCCGGTTTCGCGGTGATCCGGCGCATCCCCGCGCTGTCCGGCCTTCTCGCCCTGAGCTTCGTGTTCTTCTTCCTCTTCGGCCCGGTGTACGTGGCGCTCCCGCTGCACGTGTCGGACGACCTGGGCGCCTCGGCCGGTGTGCTGGCGGCGTTCTACACGGCCTTCGGTATCGGCGCGGTGCTGGGTTCGGTGCTCACCGGCTTCCTCAGCCGGTGGCAGTTGGGGCCCACGACGGCCGGCATCGTCATCGGCTTCGGCGCGCTGATGCTCCCCCTGGGCCTGGGTGCCCCGACGGCCGTGTCGGTCGTCTGCTTCGGGATGGCCGGGCTGCTCTGGCCGCCGTACTCGTCGCTGTCGACCACCCTCTTCCAGCGCTCGGCGCCCAGCGCGCTGCTGCCGCAGGCCCTCGCGGCGAGCTCCGCCGTCCGGGTGCTGTCGGTGCCCCTGGGCACCGCACTCGGCGGACCGCTGGTGGCCGGCCTCGGCGCGGTCGGGGCGCTGCGCCTGTCTGGTGTGGGCATCGCGGTGGTGGGCATGCTTGCCGCCGCCGCGCTGACCCTGCGCGCCTCGCGCACGCGCCCCGAGTCGGCGGCGGGCGCCACGGAGCCGGCCGGCGCGGACGCGGGGGCAGGGGCGGAGGCGCGGCCGTAGCCCGGCAAATGAGATACCGCCTGGGCGGGGGCGCGGCAGGCCGCTGCGGGCGCCGTTGGCGCACGGGGTGGAGCCGTTGCGGGCCACGTACGGGATCTTGAGACCACGAACAGCCCATGGAAGGTCAATGCCGCATGATCGATAATCTCGCGAAGGACAACCTGCACGGGAGACTGCGGCGCGACCGCAACGCGCTGCTCTGGAAACTCGACGGCTTGTCCGAATACGAGGCCCGCAGACCTTTGACAGCGACCGGGACCACCAACCTCCTCGGCCTGGTCAAACACGTGGCCCGCGTCGAGGCCAGGTACTTCGGCGAGGTCTTCGACCGCCCTTCCCCGGAACCGCTGCCCCGGTGGCAGGACTCCAACGGCAGCAATCTGTGGGCGACCGAGGACGAGACCTGCGATCAGATCATCGGGTTCTGCCGGCACACGTGGGAACACTCGGACGCGACGATCAACGAGCTTCCCCTTGACACCCCCGGCCACGTGCCGTGGTGGCCGGAGCCTTATGCCGACACGAACCTGTTCGCCATCATGCTCCATGTCCTCGGCGAGACCGTCCGGCATGCCGGGCACGCCGATATCCTGCGCGAAGGCCTCGACGGCCGGACCGGGTTGCGCGCCGAACACGAGCAGCAGATCGACCGAGGGTGTGGCGGGACTCCTGGACGCTGAGCTGCTTGCCCATCTGCCGTCGGTAGGTGTCATCGACCGGGTCGACGACCCGCAGCAGGTGCAGGGTCTTGGCAGTGCGCCCGTACTCGGCGAACGCCTGCCCCAGCGGCGTCGGACGTCCATGGTTGCCGAACATCCGCAGCAGGTCATAGGCCCGCACCTGGTTGGTGACCAGCCAGCCGGCCACCTTCAGCATGTCCTCCCACTGGGTGGTCACCTTCTTCAGGTTCACCTTGTTCGTGCGGGCCAGGTCTGTCAGCGGCCCGTAGCCGCCGGTCTCGATCCCGTCCATCTCCGCCCGCCAGAACCTCTGGTCGTCCAGGTCCTTGAACCGCGGAGAGAAGTTGTAGCCCAGGATCTTGAACAGGCCGAACACCATGTCCGAGTAAGAGGCGTTGTCGGTGGCGACCATTTCCGGTTTCACCCCGCCGTCGAGGTTCAGCAGGGCGTCCAGGATGTGCAGGGAGTCGCGCGGGGTGCCCGGGACCACCATCTGTCCGATCCCGAAGACCTGGTCGTTGACGGCGTTCAGCCAGGTGATGCCGCGCTTGAATCCGAAGTACTTCGGCTTCGGGGCGGTGCTGATGGACCTCACCGGGACGACGAAGCGCAGTCCGTCGACGGAGGCGAGCAGCCCGTTGCCCCAGTGCGCCACGATCGGGACCTTCGCCTGGGCGGCGATCAGGGCGGCGTTGGCCGCGGCGATGGTGTCGGCCCGCAGGTAGTACTGGTCGACGTGGACCAGCCGGGAGCGGGTCAGCGCCTCGTGGCTGGGGCTGGTCACCGGGGTCATGCCGATGTTGCACGCCTCGCTCACCAGAAGCGCGACGTCCGAGGTGGTGAGGTCCTTCATGCGGGTCTTGCCGTCGCCCAGGTGCACGAAGGCGTCCAGAAAGCCGCTCCAGGAGTGCACCTCGAACAGCAGGTCCGGAAGGTCGATCTTCGGGAGCATCTTCTCCACCCGGCGCCGCAGCCAGGCCAGCGACTTGGGCACCCCGAGTGCCCCGAGCGCGTCCACGTTCAGCTTGGCCCGCCCGTTGGGCTGCACCTCGATGCTGACCTTCGCATCCGTGCCGGCCTCTTCAAGGCGTTCGGCCATCTGCTTCCACGCCGCGTCCAGTACCCGCACCAGCTCCGCCAGATGCTCCTCGACGGGCGCCTCCAGGCTCAGGCCCGCCAGTACGTCCTCGCGTACCGCCAGCCACGGCTTGCCGTCCTGGATCAAGGGCACCGCCAAGGTGGCGCTCACCGGTGACGAGGACGCCAAGACGATCGCGCTGCCCTTTCCGGTCAAGCACTACGGCTTCTCGTACACCAGCGCCTCCGTGACCACGAACGGTCTGATCAACTTCCTGGCGCCGCGGGTCGGCGACTACGCCAACACCGCACTGCCCTCGGCGGCCCGCCCCAACGGCACCGTCGCCGCCCTCTGGGACGACCTGGTCCTGGACAAGAAGTCGTCCGTGCAGACCGCGACCACCGGATCGACGGGCAAGCGCTCCTTCGCCATCGTGTGGAACAACGCCGCCTACGCCGACGGCACCACCGGCCGCGCCACCTTCGAGGCCGTCTTCGACGAGGCGACGGGCTCGGTGACGGTTCAGTACAACACCGTTCCGGACCGCGGCACCGGTGCGACCGTCGGCATCGAGAACCAGACCGGCACGGACGCCCTCCAGTACGCCTTCGACCAGCCGGTCATCACCGCCGGCTCGGCCGTCCACTTCACTCAGGAAGACAAGTGATGAGAGCCCACAACTCGCGGCGGGCCCTGCGGCTCGCCTCCGGACTGGTCGCCGCGGGCCTCGCGCTGACCGCCGCCCCGCACGCCCTCGCCGCCGACTCCGGCTCCGGCACGGCCATGCGCCTGACGAAGACCCAGGCCGAGAAGCTGGCCGAGCGCATGGAGGTGGACCCGCAGGCCGACGCCGCCAAGGCGGACACGGGCCAGGCGGGTGACGACTCCGGGACGGGCCTGAAGGCTTCCACCGACGCCGCCGCCAACATCGCGGTCAAGGACACGTCCAGGATCGAGAACGTGGCCGGCCTGGCTGCCACGATGCCGGTCGGCAACAAGCAGGGTGACTACATCACCCTGCACAGCAACGGTCACGCCGCGCGCACCACCGCCGACGGCACCGAGCAGTGGACCCACTCCGTCGAGTCGCTGTACGCGGACTGGGGCATCAAGCCGCTGCGGGTCTGGGAGAAGGAGATCTACCCCCCGCACGTGCAGATGAGCTACAACGCCGTCGGCCCGTTCACGCCCAACTCCGACCAGGGCTACGACTCCGGTGACCTGACCGGCGATGGTGTGCCCGACGTGGTCTTCACCGCCGACGTGGGCATCAACCCGCCGGTCGGTGTGAGCATCCCGGGCACCACGCTGACCTCCGGCACCATGGTCACGATCCTCGACGGCGAGACCGGGAAGACCGCCTGGTCGAAGTTCTACACGTACGCCAACCAGGTCAAGATCGTGGACGGCGCGCTCCTCGTCGCCGACTCGCCCGCGTACAACCCGGCAGCCCCCACGGGCAGCACGGCGAAGCTGACGAGCACCCGCTTCGCCTACGCCGACGGCAAGCTCACCGAGTCCAGCACCTGGACCTACGACACCGGGGAGACGGGTCCGGCCACCTGGGGCGCCCTTGAGGACCTCGGCGGCGGCAAGGCGGCCGTCGCGTGGAACATCCGCAAGACCGCCGCCACCGCCGCGAGCGGGCGCACCCTCGTCCTCGACATGAACGACGGCACGGTCCGGTGGCAGACCGACAGCGCCCTGTACGTGCGGCAGCTGCGGGTGGACGAGGGCCGCGGGCAGCTCGTCGCCGTGGAGCAGTCCGACTACACCGACGGAGTGCGCTACGAGCTCGCCGCCTACGACCTGACCGACGGCCGCCGCACCACGCTCGACTCCCGCGTCAACGTGCTGCCCACCGCCCTCACTGTCGGCAATCTCACGGGCAGCGGGGACGCCGAGTACGCGGTCGCCGAGTCGTCGCTGACGGACTCGCTGTTCGTCAACGCCAACACCATCCGCGTGCTCGACGGCGACACTCCGGACACCGTGCTGTGGCAGCACACCACCAAGCGTGACGCCGCGAACACGGAGAACGGGTCCAGCACCTGGAAGCTCGACGTGGTCGCGAAGAAGCTGGTCGCGGCCGCCTCGGACGACGCGCAAACGGGGACCGCCGCCAACCCCGGCAGCCGCTTCGCCTCCCTGACGGTCTTCTCCGGCAAGGGCAACGTCAGCTGGCAGACGAAGGGGGCCACCGCGTCCCCCACCTTCCAGGACGTGTTCAAGGACAAGAGCGGCCGGCACATCCGCGTCGTCGACACCGACCAGAACGTCCGCACCTACGCGTTCAAGGACGGCGGCCAAGAGCAGCTGACGCCTCTTCAGGGCGACATGGCCTCCGCGAAGACCGTCGACGTCGACGGCGACAAGAAGGACGACCTCGTGGAGGGCGGCACCTCCAACGGCGTCTTCGCCTACTCGGGCACCTCGCTGCTCGCGGGCAAGCCGAAGATGCTGTGGCGGGCGACGCTGCCCGGCGCGGTCCACCGCATCGAGACCGCCGACGTCACCGGGGACAAGGCCCCCGAGATCGTCGTGGCAGCGGACAGCGCGGTCGTGGTCCTCGACTCGCGGACCGGTGCCGTCCTCACGACCATCGACGGCGGCGGCCACTTCGTCCGGTCCGTGTCCCTCGCGGACGTGGACGGCGACAAGAAGTCGGACATCCTCGTCCCGACCGACAAACTGCACGTGTACAAGGGCAACGGCAAGGCGCTCTGGACATACGCCGCTCCGGAGGGCTCGGGCGACGTCGTGTTCTCCGACCCCTCGATGGGTAACGGCAAGGTGTACGTCCAGTACACCAGCAAGAACTCGTTCGATGTCGATGCCCCCGTCATGCGGGCCGTGCAGCTGAACGCGAAGAGCGGTGAGCTCGGCTGGGCCAAGGAGCCGCAGGCGCCGGCCGGCGCCCAGAACGGCAAGGTCCGCGCCGGCCTGCTCGACCACGCGGTGTACGCCTCGCCCGCGATTCCGTACGCCGACGGCCACGCCGTCGTCTACACGTGGGTCGTCTGGTCCCCCAGCGGTCTCAGCGGAACCGACGCCTTCAGCCCGCACAACGCCATGGAGATCCGCGACGGCCGCACCGGCGAGGTGCTGCACACCGCCATCACCGGCGGTCTGTGGACCCACAGCAACTACCTGGACGGCAACAGCGTCCTCCTGGGCTCGGGCACCGCGGCGATCTACACCTTCAGCGCCGACGGCGACGCGGACAACCGTGTGTTCCTGACCCCTCCGGCCCAGAACGCGACCTGGATCACCGCCCCGAACGGCGAAAAGGTGATCATGACCGGCGGTACGGGCGGTATCTACCTGTGGGACCCGGCCGTGCTGACCGGCGAACTCCAGTACCCGAACTACCTCGGCAAGGCGCCCGCGGCCGGGGCCGCCCGCAACTTCGTCACGGGCGACCTCGACGGTGACGGCAAGGACGAGGCCGTCATGCTCAACTTCGACCACCGAGGCGTGAACCAGGCCGCGGAGCTGATCGGCGGCGGTTACTCGGTGCCCAACAACAGCACGCCCTACACGATCACCCTCAAGCTCTCCTGAGCCCGGGCGTTCACCCCGTCCGCTGCCCCCTCCGGTACTCGCCGGAGGGGGCAGCGGACGTGTACGGCCAAGAACGGCTGGGCTGTTGTGTACCGGTGCGGTAGGGGACGGCAGGGGCTGATGGCCGTCACCACCACCGGGATCGGCTTTATCCCGTCCTACGCCACGCTCGGGCTGTGGGCGACCGTGCTGCTGGTGCTGTGCCGCTGTCTTCAGGGCCTCGCTGCCGGCGGTGAGCTCGGCGGCGCGAACGCGGTACGCCGCATGCGGGTGTGCCTGCGGCACGGCCGTTGGGACGCCGGCCGCACGCAGGTGTGCGGTGGGCTCGGTGTCAGCTGACGTTGGGGGTGATGACGAGGGTGGCGGCGAGGGTGTTGGAGGTGAGGCCTTCGTTGTCGCAGGCGGTCAGGTCCAGGGTGGTGCCGGTCATGGTGAGCACGGCCAGGCTGCCGGCGAAGCGGCCGGAGGTGATGCTGCCCGACTGGATGAGGGAGGTCACACCGTTCACGGTGTTGAAGACGGTCGTGTAGTCGAAGGTACTGCTCTGGCCATTGTTCCAGGTAAGGACCAGCTGTCCGGGCGTCGCCAGCAGGAGGTTGCTGCACTTGAGGCCGGCCGTCACGTGGTTGCTCGCGGAGGCCAGGAGGGGCGTGACACAGAGACCGAGGTCGATGTCCCGGGTGACCTGGATATTCTGCGGGGTGTTCGTGACGCCCGGGGAGAACTGGTAAGTGGCCGTGCCCGCGCAGGTGGCAAGGTCGAGCGGGTCGGCGGCGGCCGGTGGTGCGGCGAGGGCCGCGACGGCGGCCAGAAGGCCGGCCGCAGACAAGGCGAGGGGGACACGTAGGCGCATGATGAGCTCCGATCACTGGGCTCCAACAGACAGCCGAACAGACGGGCGCGGCCAGCCGGTCGGACGAGATGCAGCGAGGAACTGCCGGGTCTCTCGCCGCGCGGTGAACGGAGCATCGTCCCGGAACCCGCGCAGCGACAGGCGCAAATCTGCGGCAAGGTAAGCGCGTAACAGCGCACGACTGCGCCCGCGCGCCCCTAAGACCGGGAGTGCGCGTTCGGAGGCCCGCATTTCCCTGCCCCGCCGGGGGCAAGACCAGACGGCTCCATCCCGAGGGCATCTGCCAGCAATTCTTGCGTCCCGTCGAGAAAGATCGAGGAGTGCGCGACGCCGTACGGGCTGAACCCGTTGCGGCGCAGCACCCGCTGCGACGGCAGACCGCTTGTCCGCTGACCCAGCACCGGGTGTCAGGGGGTGCAGGCGGCAACAGGACCGTCGCGTGAAGTGATGCCCCACGGAGGCATTTGGCACGCAGGGGCGGCGGGCGGGTCAGGCGACTGGGGCAGTGTCCAATCTTCCGAATGCTTCGGCGCCGTCGTGCGGGCCGGCCAGGTTCCGTGCGTCCTCTCGGTGGTGCCATTGGTCGGCGCCCTGACCTGCGGAGTGCTCGGTCCGCCAGCTCAACCGCTCAGCCCCGCCAACCGCGGCGCCCATCCGCCAACTGAAGCGCTCAGTCACAACGGACGAGACCATCGGGGAAACGCAGTCCCTCATCCGTTGGCGTGTACGCGCACGGCAGCACCCCGGGAGCGGCGCGGGCAGGCGCTCCTGCCACGCACCTCCTTGCCCACCGTCTGACCGACCGGCGATGACATGGCGGTGCAGGCCTGGGCAAGGGGGTGCAGCGGAGATGGGCAGGTGGTGCGTGGCGCATCCTCCGCAGTAGGGGGCCGCCGCCCGCTGTGGGGGCCCAAGTGGGGACCACGCGGTGGCCGGCCGTCGGTGTGCGGGCGCTAGCCCTGGGGCGGGTAGGCGTCGGTGATGGAGGTGTTGGGATCGCGGGTGGTCCAGTCAAGGACCACGGACCCATAGAGGCGCTCCTGGAGGCCGCCGCCGGCCAGGCCAACCGCGTACAACGCCGTCTCTCGCACGAGTGATACGCCTCGCAGTCCCTGCTGCTCCCAGACGTGGTGGATCAGCGTGCCTGCACAGGAGACGTCCGACTGGACATGAGCGTGATGTCCTTGGCTGCCAAGGCCCGGGGGGCGACGGCGGGATAGCTCTCGTCGGCATGGAAGCACAGGGCCTTCGCGTTCCGGCCGAGAGGGGCGAAGCCGTAGTTGGAGGTGTAGGAGTCGCCGAAGAAGACGGCCGCTGCCGAGGCTACGCCTCGCAGGCCAGGTCGTGGGTGGGGAGCCGTCCCGTGCGCAGGTAGGCATTGACGCGCTCGTCGACGCAGGAGTTGCCGTACTCGCCGTACATGCCGTGCTGGCGAGCCCCCTCCACGGTGAGCAGCCGGGAGCTCGGCCACTGCTCGCGCATGGCCTCGGCGCCGGCGTAGACGGTGCGGGGGTCGCCGGTGGCAGCGACGAGCAAGGCCGGGACGTCGTTGTCGAGCACGGTCGGCGCCTCGGCGGGCCGGTCCCAGAACTCGCAAGGGGTGATGTGGTTGGCCAGCGGTCCGGCGAGGGGGAACCGCTCACGGGACGCCTCGACCGCGTGCCAGTAGCTGCCGACGCCGCGCCGCTCTGCCACATCGCCGCAGACGATCGCGGTCATCTGGCTGGCGGAGGCCGAGCCCGCCCCGGTCAGCAGGAACTCCAGGCGCCCGGTGAGCTCTTCGGACGGCTCGACCGGCTCCCGGTCTGCAGCGCGCGCCAGGAGACGTACGGTCGCGGCGAGATCGGCGCGCTGGTTGTCGAGGTCACTACCCAGGCCCCCGATGAAGAAGAAGGGGAGCACGTGCTCGTCCAGCAGATACGCGTCCCCGATCCGCAGCGGCTCCTGAGCAGCAGCGCCCAGGATGTGCTCCACCGTCGCCAGGACCTTGCCGCGCGTAGCGCCCAGCCCGTAGGTGTCGTGCCGTGCGGCGGCCCACGACGCCCATGCGCGCAGGGCCGCCTCGTTGGCCGCCTCGGCGCCGTGCAGTAGCGTCTGGCTGTAGCGATCCGGGGCATGGACGCCGTCGAGCACCATACGGTCGGTACGGCCGGGGAAGAGCTGTGTGTACACCTCACCGAGGTAACTGCCGTAGGAATAGCCGAGGTAGGAGAGGGCGTCCTCGCCGAGAGCGGCGCGGATGACGTCCATGTCGCGGGCCGTGTTGCGGGTGGTGACATACGGCAGCACGTCACCGTGGGCGCGCTCGCACCGCCCGGCCAGCTCGCGCGCGACGGCGACTTCCTTGCGGTACGCCGCCAGGTCGGCGCCCGCGGAGCGCAGGGGTGCGGAGCCGAGGTCCCAGCCACAGTCCAGCGGGGTGCTCCGGCCGACGAAGCGCGGGTCCATGCCGATCAGGTCGTAGCGGTCAGCGACCTCTCCCATCACCTCCGACTTGGTCAGTGGCATCTGGAGGCTGGGGCCGGCCGGTCCCCCGTCGTTGAGCAGCAGCGGACCGACGCGGTGGGCGGTATCGGTGGCCTTCAGACGGGATATGGCGACGGTGATGGTGCGACCGTCGGGGTCGGCGTAGTCAAGCGGCACGGTGATGTCGGCACAGTCGGCGCCGGCAGCATCCAGCGCCTGGCCCATCTCGTCGTCGGCGTCGAGGGCGCAGGCGTGCCAGTCGACGTGCTGGCCGTGGAAGCGGGCGAACGGTTTCGGGTCGGCGGCGGTGGCGCTGGTCGTGGTGGCGGTGAGCACCGCCGTGCACACCACGAAGGCCGCGAAGTGTCGAGGAGTTGACATACCCGCACGCTAGGGCGGCGGACACCTCAGCGCACTCCGGGAAAGCCCCGAAGCCACATGGGGTTGTCCCCTAAGAACGTGTCCTATGTGGTGATTCGGAGGAGTCGTTTGTAGCAGCAGAGGGCTGCGGCGAGGCAGAGGAAGGCCAGGTAGCTGCAGGGTTGGCGTTCGTAGCGGTGGTTGAGTCTGCGGTAGCCGGTCAGCCAGGACATGGTGCGTTCGATGACCCAAAGGGGGCGCCCTAACCGTTCGCTGGACTCGACTCCCTTGCAGGCGATGCGCACGCCGATGTGCTTGCCCCAGAGCCATTTACGCAGGTGAGGGATGTCGTATTCCTTGTCCGCGTGGAGGCGCTGGGGCTTGAAGTACCGGCCGCGATGGGGGTCGTGTCTCGTTTGGAGGCCCTCGACCATCGGCTTCAGCGCGAGGCTGTCGTAGGTGTTCGCCGCAGAGAGGCCGACGAGGAGAGGCAGTCCGTTCGCGTCCGACAGACGTCACCAGCTTCCCGAACAGGCGAGGGCTCAGCCCAGTAAACGGGGCTATCCAGGACGACTCCGAAGCCGTGATCACACCAGACACCTAAAGATCATGTCACTCGGCACCGGGCCTCCCTTGCGCCGTAGTTCTGGACGGCCCAGCCGAACCCTGGGCGGCGCCCCTCGCAGGTCGCGGAAACCTGAGTCAGCCGAAGAGGGCAACGAGTCCATTCACCCAGATCGCGAGGAACACAAGGGCCGCCACCAGGCAGCCGACGCCTGCCAGCGCACCGCCGACCGTCCATGGCCCGGAGGGCGCCTCACTCTCCCCTTTCAGGTCGCCCCGGTAGGAGGCGGGGTCATCCCAGTCGACGGGGTGTCCCAGCTTTTCAGCGCAGGCGGTCCGCACTGCGACCAACTGTCCCTCTGCGAAGGCGGTGCCGGCCCTCACCTCAGGGCCGTGCCAGGCGAGGGCCTTCATCCGCCACCCGGGAGAGCCGTATCGAGTCTCGAAGGCGGCGGTCTCGTCGATATTCCGGTCCTCTTCGAGGTACATCCAGCGTCCGGCCTCGGCGGCGTCTCCGTAGAGCCGGTACACCTCGGCCAGTCGACGGCGAAGCGTCAGGTCATGCGGGAAGGACGAGATGAGACCACGCAGGCGCTGGCGCGCGACGGGAACCCGGCCGGCAACCAGGTCTGCATCGACTCGGGCGAGTGTCTCTGTCAGGGGCATGCACGCATGATCATGCACCGCACTGACCTACGTCGAACTGGTTTCGTCGCTCAGCGCTGCTCGTTCTCGGCGGGATCGACTGGATCTCACTGAGAACGGGACACCGCCAGTTACGGAACAACGCTTAGGGCTTGCCGATCTTTAACGTGTTGCTTTCAGGGCTGGGGCTCGTTGATGTCGTATGCGCATCCCGGACAAGACTCGTGGGCATCTTGCCGTGAAGTTCGCGGTGTTGTTCCCGCATCTGAACGAGCGGCAGCGGCGGCTAATGATGGCCGCGGAGGCCCGCGGGCTGGGGCACGGTGGTGTCCGGGCTGTGGCCAGGACGGCCGGGGTGAGTGAGACAACGGTCCGCAAGGGGGTGGCCGACCTGGGGGCGGGCGAGTGACTGCCGGGGCGGGTGCGGCAGCCGGGTGGCGGACGCAAACACGTCGCGGACCTAGACCCCGGGCTGCGGACTGCACTGCTGGGCCTGGTCGAGCCGGACGAACGCGGAGATCCGATGTCGCCTCTGCGGTGGACGATCAAGTCGACCCGCACGCTGGCGGCCGAGCTGGCCCGTCAGGGGCACCGGGTCGGTGCGGACACCGTCGCCAGCCTGCTGCGGCAGGAGGGCTTTCGCCTGCAGGCCAATGCCAAGACGCGCGAGGGCAGCCAGCACGCCGACCGGGACGCCCAATTCCGGTATCTCAACGAGCAGGCGCGCGACCACCGATACGCCGGCCAGCCGGTGATCAGCGTGGACACCAAGAAGAAGGAGCTGGTCGGCAACTTCCGCAACGCGGGCCGTTCCTGGCGGCCGGCGGGGGACCCGGTGCCGGTGCGTGTCCATGACTTCGCCGACCCGCAGCTGGGCAAGGCCGTCCCTTATGGAATCCACGACCTGGCGGCCGACACCGGCTGGGTCAATGTCGGCACCGACCATGACACCGCCGCGTTCGCCGTGGAGTCGATCCGCCGTTGGTGGCTCGACCAGGGCCGTGCCGCCTATCCGCAGGCTTCGCATCTGTGATCACCGCAAATGCGGGCGGCTCCAACGGCTACCGCGCTCGGGCCTGGAAACTCCACCTCCGCCCGCCTGGCCGCCGAAACCGGCCTGACCATCACGGTCTGCCACCTGCCGCCGGGCACATCGAAGTGGAACAAGATCGAGCATCGGCTCTTCTCCCACATCACGATGAACTGGCGCGGCCGCCCCCTGACCAGCCACGAAGTCATCCTCGAATCGATCGCCGCGACCACCACCCGCACCGGATTGCAGGTCAAGGCCGAGCTCGACACCAACACCTACCCCACCGGCATCGGTGTCGGCGACGCCGAGATGGCGGCCCTGCCACTGACCCGTCACGCCTTTCACGGCGACTGGAACTACGCCCTGCATCCCCAGCCGAGTCCGGCCGTCCCAGCACCCCGCAGCGGTGGACTGCCAGCGCCGCAGTGGGATCCGACGCTGCTGTCCGATCCCGCACTGACCGGACTGACCTCACACCAGTTGCAGCAGCTCATCCAGACCCTGGCCCCGCAAGGAGACGCACGACGAGGCCGTCCGCCTCGGCTCACCTTCGACGACCAGGTCCTGGCCACCATGCTTCACCTGCACGTCAACCTGGCCGCGGAGCCCCTCGCCGTGCTCTTCGACAGCAGCCGCACCGCCATGCACCGCACCCTGCTGAAGATCAGGCGACTGCTCAAAGAGCAGAGCATCACCATCTCGCCGGCCACCACCCCACCGGCCCTCCTGGCAACCCTTCAAGCCAGAGTCGCCGCCCTCAGCAATGACCCCAACTACAAGATCAAAGCAACACGTTAAAGATCGGCAAGCCCTTAGTACCGCTGCCCGAGCGTGCGGCCCGGGTCCTTGAGCTGACCGCCCCTTCAGCGCCCAGGCCCCGCCCACGTGCGGGAGCTGGCCTGTTGGGCGGACCCGCGCGCGACCGCGTTCTTGCTTCGCGAGTGCTTCGCCGTCCACCGTCGTGGCGAAGGGTCAGGATCGCGCGGCGGGAGGCGTGCTGGCCGGCGAAAGCCGCGCGCCGGGCCAGCGCGCGCATGTCAGCCGGTTTCCGATCACGAACCGAGGAAGATCGGGCTTAACGCCCTCCTCACCCCAGAGCGGTGAGGAGGGCCTTCTCCAACGCCTCGCACGCTAGATAGTTGCCGAACGTGTGGAAGTCGACGGCGGCGATACTCGTCTCGATGTCGCCCTCAATACCGTCGAAAGTGCGGCCGAGCAGCCGGGGCACTGCGACGAGGTCGCCGACGTCGGCGATGTTGATCCAACGGTTGACACCAGGTGGTCGCACCCCCTTACCGGCGAGCGGTGCCGGGTCGAGCCTGTCGAAGATCGCTCCGGGCAGGGCGAGCGGCGACCTCACAGTGATGAGGAGTTCGACTGGAGCCGCCGACGCGTTCATACTCCACAACGCTTCGTACGCCACAACGCTGCCGAGGGAGTGGGCGATCACCACCCGTGGCTGGATACGGGCGATGGTTGTACTCACAAGCTCCCGAGCGGCATTCCTACGCTTGGGTTGCTCCAGGTACCAGGCGACCTCACGCACGAAACGGACAATGAAGCGGAGCAGGCCGTGGAGCGGTCTACCACTGCGTTCCGCGACCCAACTAAGCTCCTGCCGGTATGAACGGGTCAGCAACCCCTGCGCGATATGGTCCGGAATGCCATAGGCTGCAAGCCAGTCGACCAGTACGGCGGTCTCCTCCGTGGTCAGCGCGTCGATCTCGGCATTGCCGAACCCCGCACCGGTGACGCTCTGAGATCTGGCCGGGCGCAGCAGGTGTGCGTAGTAGGCGGCATGCAGCGTGACTGGCGTCCGGAGCGAGCCCGCCCAAGTCGCACGGAGGAGCTCTGCCGCCTCGTCCGGCGTCTGTCGTGGGCGATAATTGCCAATCCCGTGCACAGCTACCAGTTGATGTGTTGACGAATCAGTGAGCACGTCAGCTTCCTTCCCCTTGCCACCAGCAAGCGGCCGGAGCCCGCAGAGAAGAGCTCCGGCCAGCGAGCCGACAACCATGCCACCGGCAGATTCCGCGGTGGGCTGACACGAAGATCCACCTCGCGGCCGACGGCACTGCCAGTCCTGCCTTCCACCTCGCCGCCGGATGGGCAGTGACGCGCCTTCGCCGACACAGGGCCGTACCCCTGCGCCACGCCTCAACATGAGGTTGGAAAAGCTCAGCGTCCGTCCACTTGCCCTCAACCGCGGTTGAAGTGATGGGATGCTCGCGACCTTTCGACCGAGGAAAGCGAGTAGCCGACATGGATGCCGTCACAGAGGCGATGACCTCCTCTCCTTCGCCGCAGCGTCCATCTCCCTTGACGCTCCCGGTGGTAATGACGGGTGTCGTCCTGGTCGCCATGTCCATCTCCGGGACTGCGGTGGCGCTGCCCAGCATGGGCCGGGAACTGGATGCCTCCGGCTCGGCCCTGAACTGGGTCGTGGCCGGATACAACCTGGCCTTCGCGGCGATGACTCTCGTGGCTGGTTCGACTGCGGACCGGGTGGGGCGACGCAAAACATTTGTCGCCTCGGCGGTCGTCTTCTCCAGCGGGTTCCTGGTTACCGCGGTGAGTCCCTCGGTCCTCTTCACTGACGTGTCGCGCATCGTCTCCGGGGCGGGCGGCGCCGGCATCATGGCCGCCGGAGGTGCGGTCCTCGCCGCGTCATACGAAGGAACCTCACGCAATCGCGCCTTCGCGCTCATGGGCACCATGGCGGGAGTCGGCATCGCAGTCGGCCCCACCCTGTCCGGCCTGCTGGTCTCCGCGACAGGCTGGCGTGGGAGTTTCGTGGTGTTCACTGCCCTGGGCATGCTGATCACAGTGGGTGCGACCCGGATGCACGAGTCCCGGGCCGCCACCGCAGGAGCCGACTGGGCCGGCAGTTTCCTTTTCGTCACCGCTCTCTGTCTCCTCATGTTCGCCCTGCTGGAGGCGCCGTCCCTGGGCTGGACCGATGGCGCCGTTGTCGCTACGGCCATTGCAGGGGTCGTAGTGCTCGCCGTCTTCGGAGCTGTGCAGCGGCGCAGCAGCCGCCCCGTTCTTGCGCCGGCTCTGCTCACCAACCGCGGCTTCATCGGATGGAGCCTGGCCACCTTGACGACTTCGGTCGGGTTTCTCGGCCTTCTGGTCTTCCTGCCGACTTACCTCCAGGTGGCCGCGCGCCTCACCCCTGCGGTAGCAGGCGCCGCGATGCTGCTGCTTACGGCGCCTGTCCTGGTCACGCCATTGGCCGCGGTGGCACTGGTCAACAAGGGAGTCCCAGCACATCGGCTGATCGTGCTCGCACTCGTGATGGTCACCTTCGGAAATCTCTGTCTCGTCACACTCAGCCCGGACAATACGATCCTGGGCACTACCGGCCCGCTCCTGGCCGTAGGGACCGGTATGGGTATTTCCTTCGGGATCGCCGACGGACAGGCGATGCGGCTCGTACCGGCCGAGTCCGTCGGGATGGCTGCCGGCTTCCTTAATACACTGCGCGGAACTGCCGAGGCCATGGTCATCGCCGCGTTCGGGGCCGCGCTAGTCGGGTTCCTCGGCAACCGCCTGGGCAGCGACCAGCGAGCGGCATCGGTGAGCGCCGGGCAACTCTCCGACACCCACCGACACGTCGAACTCACCGCCCTCACCTGGTCGTGGCGCATGACGCAATTAGGTATCGGGCTGCTCTGCCTGCTCCTGACCGTGACGGTCGTGGTACTCATCCGCCACCATGGCCAGCGTCGCCAGGACGTCTGAATCCGGCACGCGAACGTCAGGAGACCGACGTGCTCGTCGACCCGAACGACCTTCTCACCATCGGTGACGTGGCCCGGCGGACCGGCGTATCCGCATCCGCCCTGCACTTCTACGAACGCAAAGGGCTGATCTTCTCCGACCGGAACAGCACCAACCAACGTCGCTATCCCCGCCATATGCTCCGCCGCATCTCGCTGATCGTCGTGGCCAAGCGCCTCGGCATCAGGCTCAGCGACGTAGCAGCGGTCTTTAGCACACTCCCCAGCCACCACGCGCCCACGCATAAGGACTGGCAACGCCTCTCCTTGGCGTGGAAGCAACAACTGGAAGAAAGACGTCGGGCGATCGAAACTCTCGAGGCCGAACTGACCGGATGCATCGGGTGCGGCTGTCTGTCCATGAAGGCGTGCCTTCTCCTCAACCCCGACGACGCGCTCAGCCCGCAAGGACCTGGGCCCGTACGCCTCCACATCGCATTGCACCGGACTGATGGAAGCGACTGATTGCCGATCGTCGTCGTCTAGGCACTGTTTCTCGGATCAGGTTCTCAGCCAGATGACGAGGGCTGCGAGCGTGACGGTACCGAGGTAGATGTAGGCGCGCTTCTCATAGCGGGGGGCGACGGCCCGGAAGCCTTTCAGACGGTTGATGGCGCGTTCGACGGTGTTGCGCCGGCCCGTCTCCCCCTCCGTCGGCACCCGCCTACAACCCTGAGTCCCTCGGCATCCTGTTCGGAGGGACCCTCGCATGACGGCATCGAGTCTTACCCTCGCTACTGCTGTCCCGGCACCACCGAACCGGGTGCTGGCGGGAGCCGAGGCGGTCGCGCTCTTGAAGCGGTTCCCCGCCCGTCCCCGGCTGACCATCTGGCCCGAGACGGCCGCGACCCGCCACGAGGTCATCGCTCGTCTCGGACAGCCGCCGCTCAGGGTCAAGGGCCGCCCCTCCACGCAGGACAGCCGGATGGTCGGGGTACGCATCCTGCTCTCCTGGCTGGAGACTTTCCCCGGCGATACCTGGCAGCAGCGCTGGGAGGCCAGTCCGATCGCCACCGAACCGAAAACGGTGGTACGAGAAGGTCCGGGATTGGACACCGACGGTCGACAGGGCGACCAAGACGGGCCATCTCCGGGCCGGGCTGCTGGCCCTGCTCTGCGCGGACGTGGTCCGCCCGGAGACAACACGGCTCGCCGTGAACTACTCCAGGCATCTGCGGCCGGCCCTCGCACAGGCCCGCGACCCGGAAGGGTTCGTCAGCCTGGAAGCCTGGATCCCGCAGAACGTCCGCGTCACCCGGCACGCTTCGGAAGCGCTCGCTGCCCTCGCCCAGGTGTTGGCGACCAGGGGCGGGAAACTCCAGGACATCGTGGTCGGAGACCTTCTGGAGCGGTGCTACGCGCCCGTGGCCTACAACCGCACCACTCGCGGAGTGCGCCTCGCCTATCTCTGGCTCCGCGAACGCGGCCAGTTCCCCCACGACGCCCCCACGACCCTGCTGTTCACCACGCACCGCGCCGGGCAAGTCACTCCGGCAGAGCTCGTGGACCGCTACGACCTGAAGTGCCAGCCCGTCCGTGACCTGCTCGTCAGCTATCTCACCGAACGCCAGCCCACCCTGGATTACGCCACCCTCAAGAGCCTGGCAGCGACCCTTGCCGGCAACTTCCGGGCGGACCTCGAACAGCACCACCCTGGCATCGACTCCCTTCGGCTGTCGCCCGAGACCGCCACGGCTTGGAAGACCCGCCTCGCGACGAAGACCGCCCGCCGGAGGCAAGCCGACGGAACCGTGATCACGGTGACCGAACCGCGGACCGGCGCGCCCGCGATCAAGATGACGGTGCGGGCGTTCTACCTCGACATCGGCGAGTGGGCCCTGAGCGAGCCTGAACGGTGGGGACAGTGGGCCTCTCCTCCCCCGGTCACCGAGGCCGAGTGCTCCGTCAAAAAGCTGGAGAGGCGCCAGAAGTCCAAGTCCGACCGGCGCACCCGGGAACGTCTTCCCGTCCTGCCGGCGCTCGTCCGGGTCGCGATCCGTAGGCTGAAAGAGGCCACGGCCAGGCTCGATGCCCTCAACGCGGCACCGCTGGGATCCACCTTCACGGTCCTCGGCGAGACGTTCACCGTCCCCAAGAGCAGCGTCCGTCCCGACGGCCACCCCACAGGCGTCCGTGACGCCGCAGGCGAGCGACGCGACCTGGGCGCCGAGGAACGGCGGCCGTTCTGGGCCTGGGCGGCCATCGAATCTTCCGTCACACCGGGATCCGGATCGAGGACCTCCAAGAGCTCAGCCACCACAGCATCATCAGCTACCGGCTGCCCGGCGGGGACGTCGTGCCGCTTCTCCAGATCGCGCCCTCGAAGACCGATCAGGAACGGCTCATCCACATCAGCCCCGAGCTTGCCGACGTGCTCAGCGCGGTCATCTCACGCGTCCGCGACAACACCGGTCGAGTGCCACTGCTACCCAGCTACCACCTGCACGAGAAGACCTGGAACGCACCGATGCCCATGCTCTTCCCGTGGAGCATCAGCCACGAGCGCAGGCCCGTCTCCGGGAGCATGATCCGCAAAGCCCTCGACGAGACACTGAGACACTCCGGGATCACCGACAGCTCCGGGCATCCGCTGCTCTTCCAACCCCATGATTTCCGCAGGATGTTCATCACCGAGGCGATCCTCAACGGCCTCCCACCACACATTGCCCAGGTCATCGCCAGCCACAGGAACATCAACACCACGATGGGATACGCAGCCATCTACCCGACGGATGCGCTCGAGGCGCACCGCGCCTTCATCGCCCGTCGCCGCGGCCTCCGCCCGGTCGAGGAGTACAGGTCTGTCACCGCTGAGGAATGGCAGGAGTTCCTGTCCCACTTCGAGCGGAGGAAGCTGGCGCTGGGCGAGTGCGGGCGGGCCTACGGAACCGACTGCATCCACGAACACGCCTGCGTCCGCTGCCCGATCCTGATCGTCGCCGCGGACGAGAAGCCCCGCCTGGAGGAGATCCGCGACAACCTCAAAGACAGGATCGCCGAAGCCGAACGCGAAGGATGGCTCGGCGAAGTCGAAGGACTACCCACCAGCCTCGCCGCCGCCGAAGACAAGATCGCCCAGATCGAAGCCCAGCAAGAGAGGAAGCAATCCCCCGTCTTCCTGGGCCTACCCAGCCTCGTCAAGCTCACCGCGCGCACCAGCGAAGCCACCAGGTAACGGCCGAGGGCACGGGGCCCCGGCTTCCACAGCCGCTCTCGACCAACCCTCAGTTCAGAGAAGCTTGCGTCTGACCGTGATCTAGGCGGACAGCCCGCCGTGCTGGCGCTCGCATCTGTCGTGCTGCAAGTGCAGCCGACAGAGGTCTTGCAGCGCAGCAACGGGGAACGGGTGCCGAACCCACTTCGCCCTGTAGCCGTCCTCCCCGTGAAGCCGGACCACCGATTGAGCAGCCTCCAAGACGACGTGCCCAAGGAGGCTAAGGGGCTGAGTGGAGGACCACGACAGTGCGCCTGCCTGATCCGGCGCGTCGAGGCTCGTGGACATGTCGGGAAACCGGTAGATCGCGACGTGAACTTCTGAGCCTTCGCGGCGGAGAACCCACCTCACCTCAGCTGGCTCAAGATCGAAAGAGAAACGCTGGACGGAGGTGCGACCGTAGAGCCCGACGACACCGTGGAGCACGTCCGCAAGGGCGTCCGTGCAGTAGCTCACGAAGTCCTTCCGCTCCGACACACCGTCCGCGATGCGGCAGGTCGCCCAACCACTACCACTGAGTTCCCAGCTGAACTCAAGCTGACTCATCCCGCCCCCTGCCAGTGATCTTCTACCCAACGACGGTACAGCGGCGTTGAAGGAAGCCTCACCCTCCCTTCGCACTGCCGTTGTACGCGTAGTTCAGAGAAGGCGAGCAGCACATCGTCTGGCACCGCATCGGTACGCACGACATCCTTGCCGGAACATGATCCGTCTCGGTGGTGCGCTCAGGCTGCGGCGTGGTGCTTGCGTCGTGCAGCCGCGAGGAGGGTGGTGATTCTCGCGGGTTCTTGTCCCGTCAGAAGGGCGATGGCATCGGCCGAGTATCGCAGGGTGTGGCGGAGGAGCACGCTGTCGTCCTGAAGTGCGGCGGCCCGGGCCCGCCTGTTGGTGAGGATGTCGAGCCGTGCGGTGAGGAGCTGCCAGGCGTAAGCGGTCGGATACGGGCGGGCGACGACGGTGGGCCAGTAGGTGGCGAGGTGTCCGAAGGTGTCAGCGACGAGGTCTTCGGCGGTTTCGGGATCGACATGGAGCGCTGCGTACGCCTGGTACCCGGCCTGGAGTAGGGAATAGAAGGCGCAGAAGGCCGGGGGGAGTTGCAGGACAGGAGTGGTGCCGGAGGAACGGGGCCGGGCGGGGGCGGGTTGGTGTGCGGGGCGCACCAACACTCAACGAATCTGAACAACACACCCGGAACATGACCACACCTGACCAGCACCCGCTCCACCTGATGAAACAGCAGGTGTCAGCTCAGAGAACTGAAACCCGGCCCCCATCACCAAGCACTGAGTGCACGACCCGGAACACCATCTCCACCCACCCCCCAAACTGATCAGCCCAGGCCAGCCCACCACCCACTGATCAGAAAAAACGCCCCTGGACAGCCGCCCTCGCCGGCTTGGGGCTGGAGTGGGCGACGTAGCTGGGATGGCTGGGACCTCAGTACATAACGGTGATGTGGACTGAGTGTCACGATGCTGCCCGGAACCGCAGCGCCTTCAGTACCTTTACATCCA
>NZ_JBMNDO010000122.1:0-24271 GCF_052542855.1 Streptomyces sp. SAS_281 | reverse complement strand
CCCCCCCCCCCCCCCCCCCCCCCCCCCCCCCCCCCCCCCCCCCCCCCCCCCCCCCCCCCCCCCCCCCCCCCCCCGCGCCTGTCCTACGGCTCCGGCGTCCACGCCGCGACCAGGTCGAGGAGGCCCGGGAAGCGGGTGTTGAGGTCCGATGTGCGGATGTGGCTGCGGCGTTCCAGGCCGTATTGGCGTTGGCGGGTGATGCCGGCTTCGCGTAGGGCCTTGAAGTGATGAGTGAGGGAGGACTTGGGGCGGTCCAGGTTGAACCAGCCGCAGGGGTGGTCGTACTGGTCCGATTCCAGGAGGAGTTTGCGGACGATCGTCAGGCGCAGGGGGTCGCTGAGCGCGCCCAGGACGGTCTCCAGGCGAAGGTCCGCTACTGCTGGTTCCGGTAGGGGGTCCGGGAGTTCGCCGGGGGCGGATGCGGGTGACGGCATGGGGACTTCCCTCTCACGTTCCTTGTACGAGTTTCATCGTACTGCATGCTAAGTTCGAGTTGAGTCGTACTGAGGCAGTCGGGGAGGAACAGCCATGTCCGGAACTCGGGTCGGGACCGTGCGGGGTGCCGTTGGCGGTACGGGGGCGAGTGGGGCCGCGCCGCCGTTGTGGAGGGTATGGCTGGCCGCCTGGCCGGTGGCGGCCGTGTTCGTGCTGTCCAATGCGGCGACGCCGCTGTACGTGCTGTGGCAGCGGGAGATGGGGTTCTCCAAGGGCACGCTCACCGTGGTGTTCGCCTTCTACATCGTCGGGCTCCTGGGCTCGCTCCTGGTTTCCGGGATGGCCTCCGACCGGCTCGGGCGCAAACCCGTGCTGCTGCCCGCCTTGGCCCTCGCCCTGGTTGCCTGCCTGGTCTTCGCGACCGCCGCCACCGTCGTCTCGCTGATCGTGGCGCGGCTGTTCACGGGGATCGCCGTCGGGGCCGTCGTCTCGGCCGGTATGGCGGCTGTGACCGATGTGGCCGGGCCCGGGCGGCGGCGCCTCGCCGCCCTGCTCGCCTCTTGCGCAATGGTCTTCGGGGCCGGTCTCGGGCCGTTCCTGGCCGGGGTGTTCTCCGAGACGCTGCCCGCGCCCACCGTCACCGTCTTCGTCATGGAGGCCGTGTTGCTCGTGACGGCGGTGGGCGTCGTGGTGCGGATGCCACTGCGGCGGCCGGTCCCGTCGGTGAAGGGCGCTGCGTGGGTGCGGGTGCCAGCGGTGCCTCGTGGGAATCGTCGTCAGCTCTGGATGGGGATCGCGGTGTTCGCGCCGGGCATCACGGCGACCTCCTTCGTGCTGTCGCTCGGGCCCTCACTGCTGTCGGGACTGCTCGGGACGACCAGCCGGCTCGTTGCCGGTGCCATGGCCTTCGCCATGTTCCTCGCCGCCACCGGCGTGCAGTTCGCCGTCCAGCGGCTCTCCCGGCCCGTCATCCTGACCGCCGGGGCCGTAAGTGCCGTGCTGAGCATGGCCGCCCTGATCGCCGCGGTGCGGGGCGCCTCGGTGGCGGCGCTGATCGCCTCCGCGCTGCTCGCCGGGGCGGGGCAGGGCATGGGGCAGCTCGGCGGTCTTTCGCTGCTCAACTCGAGCGTTCCGCCCGGGCGCCTCGCGGAGGCCAATGCCGCGCTGAACGTGGGCGGTTACGTACCGGCGGGGCTGCTGCCCGTGTCCGTCGGGTATCTCAGCGACGCCGTGGGGCTGACCGGCGCCGCCACGGTGTTCGGTGTCGTCCTCGCGGGGCTCGCGACCGTCGGTGGTGCAGTGGTGCTCGCCGGGCGCCTGCGGGGCGATGGGGTCTGAGGTACGGGGCTGCAGCGCATTATTACGGCGTAATAATGCGGCAGTCGGCCGAGGCCGCGGCCTGGATTATTACGGCGTAATAATGCGGGCGATCCATTAGGAGGAGGCGGGTCTCCCCCGTCCGGCGGAGACGGTGGGGGCGGAGTCTCCATCCGGGCCCGCGGAAGCTCGAACGCGGAGCCGACGACTGGGGGGCCGGTGCGCCGACAGGATGGTGCACATGACTTCCACACCGCCCCGCTGGGCAGTTCGCGCCGCCCACCTCTGCGCGCTCGTCACGCTGCCGACCGGCATCTGGCGCCTGCTTCTGGCGACAGGCCACACGGCCGGCTACACCGATGCGGGTTACGCGGCGATGGACTTCACCGGCTGGGGCGCGGGTTACGTGCTGGGTCTCAGCGTTGTCAGCGAGGCGGTCGCGCTCCTGACTCTCGGGCTCGTACGGCCGTGGGGCGAGGTACTCCCCCGCTGGGTCCCCCTGCTCGGCGGGCGCCCTCTCCCCCGGCTGGCGGTCGTTGTCCCGGCTGCTCTCGGGGCCCTGGTGCTGACGGTTCTGTGGACGCCGCTCGTCGCCTGGTGGGCGCTTCCCCACCCCGATCTGACCGCGCACGGCAGCGTGGTCGTGGGTCTGCTCTATCTGCCTCTGGTGGCCTGGGGGCCACTGCTCGGCGCGGTGACCGTCTCGTACCACCGCCGCCGTGTGAGCGGGAGGCAGCCCAGCCCCTCGATTATTACGCCGTAATAATCGAGGGGCTGGGTGGCGGCTACTTCTCCGCCCTCATTCGCTTCGACTCCTCGATCTTGAAGTCGACGAGCAGCTCCGTGAGCTTGCGGCGGGACGATACGTCGAGCTCCTCGATGATCAGGCTCGCCAGGGTGTAGGCGTCGGTGGAGGGCAGACGGGTCGGGGGGCCTGCGGGGGACTGTCGCTTCTGCTTGGGGGTGCGGGGCTTCTGGGGCCTGGTGGCCTTCAGGTGCTGGAGGTGGGCCTCCTGGTCCTCGGCCTTCTTCTTTCCGACCAGGCGCAGCGTGGCAGCGGATTCCTCGCCCGACTGGAGCTTCTCCTTGAGTGAGGGGGTCAGGGTCAGCAGCGCGAGGCGCTGGGAGACCCAGCCCTGGGAGCGGTGGAGGCGCGCGGCGAGGGCTTCCTGGGTGCCGTGGATCTTCAGGAGCTGTTCGAGGGCTCTGGCCTCGTCCAGGTGGTTGAGCTCCTGGCGGTGGATGTTGGCGACGAGGGCCGATTCCAGTATCTCGTCGGGGTTGCTGCCCAGCTTGTCGTCGAGCATCACCTTGATCTCGGTGAGGCCGGCTTCGCGGGCGGCGGCGAGGCGGGAGTTGCCGTCGATGACGACGTACTTGGTCCCGGTTTCGAGGTCGTCCTCGCGGCCCGGGTTGCCTTCGAGGTAGGCGAAGCGGCCCATGATGCTGATCGCGGTCTTCTGGCCGTGGTCGCGGAGGCTGTTGCCGAGGTCGGTGAGGTCGCCGAGGTCGGACCTCGGGTTGTCGGGGTTCAGGCTGATGATGTCGACGGGGAGCTGGACCGGGGGCGGGGCGCCCTCGGTGGGGGCTGCGGCGACCTGGTTGATGGCGGCGCGGCGGGCGCTGATGGGCTGGGTCTGGCCGAACGAGGAGCCGGCGCCGAGCCGGGATGCCTTGCTCATGAGATCTCCCGGGCGAGGGCGCGCAGGCCGACGGCCTGGTCGCAGCGGGGGGAGTAGGCGAGCAGGGGCTGCTTCACGCGTACGGCCTCCTTCTGTTCCTTGAGGTCGCCGATGACGCCGACCACCCGGGGATCCTTTATGTCCATCCAGGAGTTGAGGGACGAGGTGGCGATGTAGCCGCGGCGGGCGTCGTAGTGGTTGACGACGATGCCGAGGTAGTCCAGTTCGAGGTGCATGTCGTCGCGGAGGTCCTCGATCTGGGAGGTGAGGAGTCCGTAGGCGTCGGCGGAGCTGTCCTCGGCCTGGACGACGACGAGTACGCCGGAGTTGCCCGGTGCCTCGCCCTGGCGGCGGCGGCCGTAGTAGGCGGCGGCGTCCATGCTGAGGCCGAGGCTCGGGGGGCAGTCGATGATGACGGCGTCGTAGTCGGCCTCGATGGCGGACAGGGCGCGTTCCAGGGCTGCTTCGCGGGCCCGGACCCCGGAGAGCTTGACGTCCAGGAGGAAGGCGTCGGTGCAGGCGGGCAGCAGGTGGAGGCGGTCCCCGAAGCGGGGGTCTTCGATCGGGACGACGAGGTCGGCGAGCCGGCCCTTGGCCTCGCCGGCCATGTGCTTGGTGAGGCTGTCGCCCTCGATGGGAAGCGGCTGGTGGCCGAGCTGCTTGGTGAGGTGGCACTGGGGGTCGAAGTCCACGAGGAGGACGCGCAGTCCGAGACCGGGGAGGTCCTCGTAATCGAGGGGTGAGGGGTCCGCGTCCTCGGCGAGGGCGGCCGCGAAGTGCTTGGAGATGCGGACCGGGTGGAGCGCGCCCGGGTCCTCGGCGAGGGCTTCGCCGGTGCCGGCGGCGATGGCGGTCTTGCCTACGCCGCCCTTCTGGTTGCAGGTGATGATGCGCTTCGGGTGCTCCGGGCGTACGACGGTGGGTGCCGGGTTCGTCTCCAGCCACATCACGACGGACTGGGCGAGGCCCTGGATGAGGGACACGCCCCGGGAGGCGCAGTCGGCGCGGAAGCCGTCCCACTGGCCGTCAGGCAGGAAGGTGGCGAAGGACTTGGCGCCGGCGGTGTCGATGGCGGAGAGGTTGGATCCGAGCCGCCGCCATGCCTCGATGCCTGCTTCGACGGCGTGCTGGATGTCGATGTTGTGCTGGGCTGCCCGGATCTTCAGGTCCTGCTGCAGCACTGGGGGCAGCTTGGAGACGACCTTCTCGCGGTCGCCGGGGGAGGGCGAAGTCATGACAGCCACCTTACTAACCCTGATGATCACTTTCAGTACCGGCACGTTAGTTCTAGCTGTTTTTTGGTTGAGGGACACTCAAAAGCCCGGCTCCTGGGTGGGCGTGGAGCCGGGCTGGGGGCCGAGGGAGGGGGGCAGGGGTGGTTATTACGGCGTAATAAGTCGGCGGGTCGGGGGGGGTTATTACGGCGTAATAATTCCCCCGACCCGCGTCAGCTGCCGGTCTCCGCCGTTGCGGCAAGGCCGCGTTGCGAGCGGGGCGTCTTGTCGCCGACGCGCTTCGGCTCGATGGTGCTCGGGTCGACCGCCTCGCCGGGGGCGCCCTCGTGGTACGGACCGTCGGGGTCGGCATCGCGGTCGTGGGGGAGCAGGAAGAAGACCCGTCGCAGGTGGAGTCCGCTGTCCGGGTCGGCCTCCGTGTGGGCCTCCAGCTCGGTGTAGCCGACCATGCGTCCGTCGCGTTCGTAGCGGGGCTTTCCGCGGCGGCGGGTGGTCTTGTCGAGCGCCTGGCGTACGTAGTCGAGGTTGTCGGGGTTCTCCAGCCAGACCACGGCGTTCTCGTGGTGGAGGTCGCTCTCGTTCAGCAGCGAGCTCATGGCTGCAGCCCCTTTGTGTGTCGGCCGGCCGCGAGGAGGCCGGGGTGGGTGTGAGCACGTTCCCTGGTGGGGGCACCGTGTTCATGGTAGGCCGGGCCGGCGGGTGAGTGCCGGGTGCGTACGTCAGGCATGGCCGGTCCTGGAGTCGTCGTCGGCGAGGAGTCCCAGGCCGGGGTAGTACTTCTTGCCGCTGGACTTCATCATGTCGGCGGGCGAGGCGAGGGAGAGTTCCTGGCGGACCCGGGTCGCGAACGCGCGGGCCGTCGCGGGGCGGATGCCTTCGCCCGCTCCGCACCAGCTGCTGTACGCCGCGTAGAGCAGGCCCTGTTCCACGCGGAGGTCCGCGGTGTGGGTGGTGCAGCACTCGGCGAGGAAGCGGCCGATGTGGTCCTCGGTGGTGGCATAGGCGGCGGTGGCCGAGCGGACCGTGGCGGGGCCGTCGAGCGGGTCGCGGGTGGCCAGGTAGAGCTTGGCACCCTCGATGAGCCACTGCAGAATGCCGGGGCCCTCGCTCTGGACGAGTTCCTTGGCGAGGTTGTCGATCTTGCGGGCGGCGGGTACGACGCGTTCGAACGGGATGAGACGGATGCGGCGCCAGAAGGCGTGGCCGCCGGTGCCTACTTCGGGGCGGTGGTTCCCCAGCAGCCAGAGCTTGTGCGTCGGGTTGAAGCTGAAGAAGTCCTGCCGCATCCGGCGGGCCATGATGCGGTCGCCACCGGTCAGCAGCTTCACCCGGGACTCGTCGAACTTGTCGTTCGGCTTGAGCTCCGAGCAGACGACGATGCGCCGGCCGTGCAGTTCGGTGAGCTCGGTGGAGTGCTCCGAGAACTTGCCCTTCTCCATGAGGAAGCCCGGCGGAGCCGCCTGCGCGTAGTCGCCGAGGATCTGTGTCATGACGTCCAGCAGCACGGACTTGCCGTTCGCGCCGGTCCCGTACAGGAAGGGGAGCACCTGGGCACCGACGTCGCCGGTGACGGAGTAGCCGAGGAGCAGGTGGAGGAAGTGGATCGTCTCCTCGCCCTTGGCGTCGTCGCCGAACGTGTCGTGCAGGAAGCGGTGCCAGCGCGGTGTGGGCGTCGCCTCGGGTGCGACGCTGGTGGCCCGGGAGTGCATGTCGCCCACGGGGTCGGGCTTGCGTAGGTACCCGGTGTGGAGGTCCACGACCCCGGCCGGGGTGCACAGGGCGTAGGGGTCGCCGTCCAGGACGTCGGGGTCCAGGGCGAGCGCGGGGGATGCCTTCGCCTGCGTGAGCATGGCTTTGATGCCGGGCGTCGACATGGAGCGGCGCCGGTGCGCGCGCACTTCCCGGTCGGTGTACTGGCCGGTGGGATCGGTGGGGGGCATCTGCTCGGCCAGGTCGCCCGCCGCCCAGACCGCTGCCTTCTCGCCGCCTGTGCGCTTCCAGCGGTACTGGTCCCAGTGGTACCAGCCCAGCCCCTCGACGTGGCGGAACTGGTCTCCGAACATGACGGCGAACAGCTTGGCGTTGCCCCGGTCGGTCAGGAGGGTGGGAAGGCGACCCTCGGGGGGTGGTGGTTCGCCGGCCGCGGAGGCGTTCTGCTGGGCGGGCAGGCCGGGGATGCCGCCCTCGGTTTCGAGGGCGAGCATCTGCTGCGCTGCGGCGGTGGCGTCGAAGCGCGGGCCGCTGTCGGCGCTGCTCATGGGCGTCCTTCGGGATCGAGCGGGCGGGCTGCGCCGGCGGACAGGGCTGAGGCGATGACGGTGAGGCTGTGCCGGTGGCGGTTCGGGCGCGCGGCGTCGGCCGCTTCGGTGAGCAGGTCCTGTGCGCGGGGCTCCGTGAGTCGTCCGGCGGCGACGAGTCCGCCCGCGGTGTAGGCGGCGCGGTTGAGCTTCTCGGTGAACGCGGTGCCCTCGGCGGCCGCCGCGCAGGCCCGGACCTCGGCGAGCAGGGGTTCCAGCACCCGGAGCGCACGCGGGGTGCCCTGTGCGGCGCGTGCCGCGCGTACGGGGCGGGGCGCCGGGACTCGTACGGGCTCGGGGGCCGGTGTGTGGCCGGTGCGCAGGAGTTCGGCGGCGAGCCAGTCGGGGAGGGGGGCGGGCAGGCGGGCGGCGCCTACGGGGGTGTAGGTGCCTGCGCGGGTTCGGGTGGCGGGGGTGACGATGTAGCCGCCGGTGGCCCGCACGTCGACCTGCCAGGCCAGGGCGACCTTGGGGCTGGAGCCCACGGAGGAGCGGTAGCTCGGTGCGCCGGGCGCGGTGCGGTACCAGATGTGGAGGCCGCCGGAGGGGGTGCGGACGCGCAGGGTGGTCTCGTCGTCCGCTGGGCTGGGGTGGCCGCGCAGGGCGGCGAGGAGCGCGAGGGTGTCGAAGCCTGAGGCCAGGCCGGTGAGGTTGACGCTCTCGTGGATCGGGATGCCGGGCAGCAGCCGGTCACGGTGGGGGACTTCGGCAGTGTGTGCGTCGATGTCCAGTACGACCAGGCCGGCGGGGCCGCACGAGACGCCGACGCCGAGCGAGGGGTTGACGCCCCACCAGGCTTCCAGGCGCTCCGGGTCGGTGGTCGCGGCGTGGAAGCCGTGGCACCACTTGCCGGCGGGCAGGCAGGGGCAGTCGGCCGGGCGGTGGGGGTCCTCGCGGCAGGCCGGGCAGTTGCCCGCGGGCGTTTTGCGTCCGGGGGTCAGGGGGTGGACGGGCCAGCCGTTCGCCGCGCACCAACGGGCCATGTCGAAGGGACTCGTGGGTCCCGCCGCAGGCGGGCCACCGGTCTCTCTTTGACGCGGCACGCTGATCGTCCTTGCCGAGGAGCCAACAGGTTGTTCATTCCTGAACGATTCAGTCCCCTCAGAGAAAGCCCAGGTCAGAGCGGTTCCACTGGCGGGCCGAGGGACTGAAGGGACTGAGTTTTCAGATTCGGATCAGAGCCTACAACAGGCATCCCTCGGCGGGCGGGACTCTTCGTTCCGCGAGTCCCTTCGGTCCCTCGCCCGAAGAGGGCTCGTGCGTTCGAAGGCCGCGTGTCGGGCGGCCGTGTCGGGCGTGGCGAGGAGGGACCGAAGGGAGGGACTGAACGCGGAGCGGAGGGACTGGACGTTTCGGTCCCTCTTCGGTCCCTCGGGTAAAAGTGCAGGTCAGAGGCTTGCGGGCGAAAAAGGGAGGGACTGAAGGGACTCAAGGTCGGTAGTTATCAGCGCTTCGGGACCAGAGTAGTAAGTACAAAGGGATATATAGGGAGGTTCTACGCGTGTGCGCATACACACGCCTGCATAATCGCTTATAACTGCCAACCTTGAGTCCCTTCAGTCCCTTCGGACCCTCCTTTACGGGGATGGTAAGCCTCTGACCTGCGGTTTTGTCTGAGGGACCGAAGAGGGACCGAACGGCGAGGGACTGAACGGACTTCAGTCCCTCGTGGCGGAGCCGGGCCGGAATGCGTCCAGGTGGTCGGCTGCCCAGTCGCGGAACGTCCGAGCGGGGCGCCCGAGCAGGCCGGGGAGGGTGAGGTCCACGCCCGCCTTGGAGCCGCTGTGCTGCCGCCTGGCGCTCTCCAGGAGGGCGGAGGCGATATCGGACGGGTAGCGGTTTTCGAGGGCCGTACGGGCCTGCTGGGGGCTCAGCTCCTCGAAGCGGAGCGGAAGGCCGAGGAGCTCGGCGAGCTGGGTCGTCTGTTCGGCAGCCGACAGGGCCTGAGGGCCGGTCAGGGTGTAGGCCCTGCCCGTGTGGTCCCGGTCCTGCCCGGTAAGGGCGAGAGCGGCCACCTCCGCGACGTCCCCGGGGTCGACGCAGGCGTTGGCGGAGGAGCCGTACGGCGCCCGCACCACCTGGTCCGAGTGGATCGAGCGGGCCCAGGACAGGGTGTTGGACATGAAGGCGCGGGGGCGCAGCAGGGTCCAGCCCAGGCCCGAGGCGCGGAGCAGGTCCTCGTTGTGGCGCTGGCGACGGGTGATCAGGTCGGTGGCGGCGGGGTCGGTGACGGCGGCCGCCGAGAGCTTCACGATGTGCCGGACGCCGGCTGCGCGGGCCGGATCCAGGAAGCGCGCGTCGTCGTCCCCGTCGGGATTCGTGACCAGGAAGGCGGTGTGGACGTTGTGCAGAGCGTCCGTCAGGGAGGCGGGGTCGGTGAAGTCTCCGTGGACGACCTGGGCGGCCGGAGGAGCGTCGGCGACCCTGCCGGGATGCCTGGCCATGATGCGTACGGGCCGGTCCGAGGGGAGACGGCGGAGCACTTCACGGCCGATCGTCCCGGTTGCGCCCGTGACGAGGATCATGGTTTCCCTTTCCCGCCGGACATTTCCCCGACCAGGGTGGAGGGAGGAGGCCGGCCTGTAAGATACGAACTGGACGGTTTATTTATCCCCACGTTCGACCACCCCGAGGAGGGAGGAGACACAGTGGCTGAGCAGCTGCGGGCCATCCGTACCCGGAAGACGATTCTTTCGGCGGCTGCCAAGATCTTTGAGGAGCACGGGTACCAAGCGGCCACGATCTCCCAGATCCTCACCGAGGCGGGGGTGACCAAGGGCGCGCTGTACTTCCATTTCCATTCCAAGGAAGACCTGGCCCAGGGGGTTCTCTCCGAACAGGACCAGCGCATCATCGTGCCGATCCGCGCGTCCAAGGTGCAGGAGGTCGTGGACGTCGTGATGCTCCAGGCGCACCGCCTCCAGACCGACCCGATGGTGCGGGCAGGTGTCCGGCTGACGATGGACCAGCTGACGCAGAACCTCGACCGCAGCGGCCCGTTCCTGCGGTGGGGCGAGGTCGGCCTCGACCTGCTCCAGCAGGCGCAGGCCCAGGGCGAGCTGCTGCCGCACATCTCCCCGGCGGAGACCGCCGAGGTCATCGTGGGCTCCTTCGCGGGCATCCAGTCCATGTCGCAGGCCGTGTGCGAGTACCGGGACCTGGTGGTGCGGGTGTCCGCCCTGATGCGTCATCTGCTGCCCAGTGCGGTGGTGCCGTCGGTGCTGGCCTCGCTCGACCTGTCCGAGACCCGGGGCGCCAAGGTGTACGCGGAGGCCGTCAAGGCGGCAGACCTGCGTGACGTTCTGGAGACCGCGAGCTGAGAGCGCTGGGGCGTCCTGCCGTCCGCCGGGCTCACCCGGCGGGGGTGCCCGGGCCGAAGTACGCCGTCAGTACCTGCCGGAGGCTGCCGTCGCCGGGGACCCAGGCGAGGTAGCCGTCGGGCCGCAGTAGCGCCGCCTCGTACGGCACACCCGGTGTGGGCCGCGCCTCCACGACGCGCAGGATGTCCGCCCAGCCACATGTCTCCTCCCGGAGGCCGGCCGCCTTCTCGCCCAGGAGCAGCAGGAGCGGCCGGCCGTCGTGCAGCAGCCGGATGACGTCGGTGTCGCCGTCCGGGGTGCTGAGCGCGATGTTGCCGAGGTACGTGCCCGCGGCCGGGCCGCCCGCGCCGGTGAGGTCGGGCAGAACGGTGTCCTGGGCGCTGATCAGGCCGCTGAGGTGTCCGCTCCCGGCCTCGTCCGCGAGCAAGCCGGCGAAGACCGTGCGCAGGGCCTCCGCCTCGTGGCCGGGGCGCATCAGGGCGAGCTGGGCCAGCGTGCCGTCGAGCACGCGGCGGGCGAGCGGCCGGCGTTCCGTGTCGTAGCCGCTCAGCAGGGCGGGTCCCGCCGAGCCGCGCACCGCGAGGGCGAGCTTCCAGCTCAGGTTCAGCGCGTCGAGCACGCCGGTGCTCAGGCCCTGGCCGCCGATCGGGAAGTGGACGTGCGCGGCGTCGCCGACGAGGAAGACGCGTCCCTGGGCGAAGGTGCGGGCCAGGCGGGCGAAGTCGCTGAAGCGGCTCAGCCATTGCGGGGAGTGCATCGCGATGTCGCGGCCCGTGATGCGGGCCACCTCGCGGTGCAGCTCCTCCAGTGTGACGGGCCGGTGCCGGTCCGGGTGGGGGCCGCCGCAGTCGAGCGTCCGCAGGTGGGTGCGGTCGCCGTCGTGCTTGGCGACGATCCAGCCGCGCGGGGTGCGGTGCCAGCCCTTGGGCAAGGCCCCCGGATCGGCCAGGGTGACGGTTCCCATCAGCGCGGACACCGTCGCCGGAAAAGTGTCGGACTCGATGCAGGCCCGGGCGCGGACCGTGCTGCGGGCACCGTCCGCCCCGACCAGGTACCCGGCGCGGAAGAGTTCCGGCCCCTCGGGGCCTTCGGCCGTGACCCGTACGCCGTCCTCGTCCTGGACGGCGTCGGTGAGGCGGTGCCCGCGCATGATGCGGGCACCGGCGGCGCGTGCCCGGGCCTCTAGGCGGCGTTCCAGGCCGGCCTGGGCGCACTTGAGGACCGGTTCCGGTTCGGCCGGGGGAGCGGCGATGGTCAGGCCGGGGAGCCCCGCGAAGTGGAAGGTGCTGGTGGCGGGTCCGGCCGCGTGGGAAGGCGGGCGCGGGAGGTGGCCCCGGCGGGCCAGGGACTGCACCGCGCGGGCGTGCAGCGTGGTGGCCCTGGGCTGGTCGGAGACCTCGGCCCTGGGTTCGAGCAGTACGGTGTCGACGCCGTACGCCGCCAGTTCGGCCGCCACGAGCAGGCCGACTGGCCCTCCGCCGGCGACGACTGCCTGGGCCCCGGTGAAACGTTCCCCCTGCACGGCGGTGCCCTTCCTGTCCGCGGTTGTCCCCGACAGAAAAAATATACCGGACGTGCTGTTTTTTAACCATTCCGGCCAGGAAATACTTCGGGAACGGCCGTGGACGTACCGCTACGGCTGAAGTTCCCGGGTGGCCGCCGACGACATGGGGCCGCCTTCCGAGCGCTCGGTCTTGTGGCCCTTGCTGCCCGGTGCCAGCGTCCGCACGTCCACGGCTTCGGCCGGCGCGCCCCGTGCGTACAGCCCGTCGGGTTCGGTGTCCCGGTCGTGGGGGAGCAGCCAGAACACCCGCCGCCGGAAGGTGCCCGAGGAGCGCGACGGCTTGGCCTTCGGCCCCAGCAGGGCGTAGCCGACCATTCTTCCGTCGCGGTGGTAGGCGGGTCTGCCCCGGCGGGTCGGCAGGCGGTCCAGGCTCTGGCGGACGTAGTCGAGCACGCTGATGTCCTCAAGCCACACGAGGTCCACCTCGTGGACGATCTCGTCTTCTGCGATGAGGGCGCTCATACTGTCTCCTCGTCCGCGAGCAGGCCGATGCCCGGGTAGTACTTGCGCTGGTTGGAAAAGATCATTTCCTTCGGTGATGCCAGCCCCACCACTTCGCGGATGTGCGCCGCGAAGGCTCTCGACGAAATCGCCGGAACGCCCTCATTCTGGCACCAGCGTCTGTACGCCGCGTAGAGCTGGGCCTGTTCGGCCCGGAGCCCGGCGTCGAGCCGGCAGGTCTCGCCGACGAACCGCCCGGTGTGGTCCTCCGTCTCCGCGTACACGGTCGTCGCGATCCGCACCCGCTCGGGCCCCGAGAGGTCCTTGTCGCCCCCCAGGTAGCGGCGGGCGCCCTCGATGAGCCAGTTGAGGATGCCCGGCCCCTCCTGGGTGACCAGGATGTCCGCAAGGTTGTCGATCTTGCGGTGGTCCGAGACGACGCGTTCGAACGGGATGAGGCGCATACGCCGCCAGAACGCGAAGCCGCCGGTGCCGACTTCGGGGCGGTGGTTGCCCAGCAGCCACATCTTGTGGGTCGGTTCGAAGCTGAAGAAGTCCTGCCGCATCCTGCGGGCCTTGATCCGGTCCCCGCCGGTCAGGAGCTTGACCCGGGCCTCGTCGAAGCGGTCGCCCGGCTTGACCTCGCTGCACACGATGACCCGCCGGCCGTGCAGTTCGGCGAGGTCCGTGGGGTGGCCCTCGTACGGGCGTGACATCAGGAAGCCGGGCGGCGCCGCGTCCGCGTAGTCCCGCAGGAGCTTCATCAGGACGTCCAGCAGCACCGATTTGCCGTTCTTGCCGGAGCCGAACAGGAACGGCATCACCTGGCCGCCGACGTCGCCGGTAATGGAGTAGCCGAGCAGCAGCTGGAGGAAGGAGATCATCTCCTCGCCGTCCGGACCCTCGCCGAAGGTGTTGGCCAGGAAGCGGTCCCAGCGCGGCGTGGGCATCGCCTGGGGGGCCGCCGACGTGGAGCGGGAGTGGAAGTCCTTGGTGGGCTCGGCGGGGCGGATGAAGCCCGTACGCAGGTCCACCACGCCCGCCGGAGTGCACAGCGCGTACGGATCGGCGTCCAGGAGCGCCGCGTTGAGGACCATGCCCGGGGCGGACCTGGCCTGGGTCAGCATCGCGTTCATCCCGCTCGTGCTGAGAGTGCGCCGGCGGTGCTGCTGGAGCGCGGCGGGGGTGAAGACGCCCCGCGGGTCGGTGGTGGCGAGGGACTCCGCCAGGTCGCCCGCCGACCACATCACCGTGTCGTCCTCGTCGAACTGCCAACGGGTGCCGTCCCAGCGGAACCAGCCGATGCCGGGCACATGCCGGTAGTCGTTGCGGTAGAGCCTGACGAACAGCTTGGCGTTGCCCCGGTCGGTGAGGGTGTCGGGCAGCAGTCCGTCCGCCGTGGCGTACTGCGTGGACGCGTCGTCGCGCTGCCTGGGCTGCGGTACGGGCTGCGCGAGGATCTGCGCGGCCACGGCCCGTACGTCGAAGGAGGGTGACGGCAGCACTCTGTCCTGGTCCGCGTTCACGCGCGCCCCCCGAGGGCCAGCGGCCGCAGCCGCCCCGCGCCGAGCCCGCCCCGGATGACGGCGAGGCTGCGCCGCTCCTGGTCCGGCCGGGCCAGCGCGGCCGCCTCGCGCAGGGCCCGTACGGCGTGGTCCTCGGTGACGTGCCCGGCGGCGACGAGACCGCCCGCCGTGTACGCGGCCCGGTTCAGCTTCTCGGAGAACGCGGCGCCCTCGGGGACGGACGCGCAGGCGGCGACGTCGGCGAGGAGGCCCGTCAGCAGGCGTTCGCCCGGTGCGTCGGACCGGCCGCTCGCCGCGAGCACCGCCTGCCGGGCCCGGGGCGGCACGGGTCTGGGCCCCGGCGCGGGGCTGGTGGGCAGGTGGCCGGTGCGCTGAAGCTCCCTGGCGAGCCAGGCGGGCAGCGGGGCGGGGGTGCGTACGGCTCCGACCGGGCGGTAGGTACCGGCCTGGGTGACGGTGCCGGGCGCGACGATGTACCCGCCGTGGGCCCGGACGTCGACCTGCCAGGCGAGGGCCCGTCCGCTGCCCGAGCCGGCCGAACACTGCCAGCGGTGCCCGCCGTCGTTGCGGTACCAGACGTGCAGGCCGCCCGACGGGGTGCGGATCCGGAGCGTGGACGCGTCGTCCGCGGGGCCGGCGGCGCCGCGCAGGGCGGCCAGCAGGCCCAGGGTGTGGAAGCCGTTGGCCAGGCCGGTCAGGTCGATCCCGGCGGCGATCCCGACGCCCGGCAATAAGCGTTCCCGGCCGGGGAGTTCGCGGCTGTGCGCGTCGATGTCGATGACGACGAGGCCCGCCGGTCCGGTGGCCACGCCGACCCCCAGGTCCGGGCGGGCACCCCACCACTGCCCGATGCGGTCGAGGTCGAGTGTCGCCGCGTGGAACCCGTGGCACCAGCGGCCTGAACGCAGACAGCCGCACCGGTCTCGGTCGTGGCCCGGGTGGCGGCACGCACCGCAGTTGGCCACCGGTGTCTTACGGCCCGGCGCAAGGGGATGAACCGGCCACCCCTGGCGCGCACACCACCACGCTGTTGTCAGAGGCTGCGCAGCGACCGGCTCATCCCCCGTGAACTGCCGTGAGTCGCTGCGCGAGACCCGCAGTTCAGCTGCCATTCACTTCCCCCATCAGCGACTGAAGCGACGCAACTCGCACAATCAGATTAGCGAAACCCCCGGGGAAGAAGAGGCCCCCGCGACAGAACGGATGTGTCCATTCAAAGGTGCCCACAGCTACTCAGTGTCCGGGGCGCGAGCGATTCCCGGTCGCTCGGTCGCTCCCCATGGTGTCCGTGAATCCGCAGGTCGCAGCCGTACGCCCGAGAGAAAAGCGACTGAAGCGACTGAAGCTCTCCATATATGACGCGCACGCGCGCACACGCCAATGGCCGCATATATCTGACCCATGGGTCGCTTCGGTCGCTCCGCATTCCGGCCGGGCGCTTGACCTGCGGTTACTTCGCCGGGATTCCAGCTACCGAGCGGGCTCCCGGTCGCTGCGGTCCGGTCGCCGAATGCCGGAAAACAGTCCGGTCGTCTCCAGCCGGGCTGAACCCCGGCTCCAGTGACGGCGAACCGCATGCGCAATCCGCGTGACATCCATGAGTGTTCCACTGAGCGGTTCGGTAGGGTGGCGTACGAGGTGATCGTTTTGTCCCACGAGGAGCAGCTGCTGTTCAGCGCGGTCGACGCGCTGCTGGAGCAGATCGCGCAGGACCCGCTGCCGCCGCCTGCCGAACGCAAGCGGCTGCGCGAGGCCGCCGGGCTGAGCCAGGACCAGGTCGCGAAGGCACTGAAGAGCCGCCGCGAGTCGGTCGGCAACTGGGAGTCCGGGCGCAGCGAGCCCCGCCCGCCGAAGCGTGCCGCGTACGCCCGGCTGCTGGAGGGGCTTGCCGCGCGTTTTGCGCCGGAGGCGGAGGAGTTCGAGCCGGAGCCGGCCGCGCCCGACGTGCTCCCGGCGGCCCGCGAGGGCGAAGCGCCGGCCACCGAGCCGGCCACCGAACCGGCCACCGAGCCGGCCGCCGGGAGCGCGTCGGCCACCGAACCGGCCACCGAATCCCGTACGCCCCGCTACGACCACGGGCCGCTCGCCGTCGTGGACGTGGAGGGCGGTGAGGTGGTCGCGTACTGCGTCGGCGGGCTGGTGCTCGACGTGCCCGCCAAGTCGTTGCCCGCCCTGGTCGAATGGGCCCTGGGAGAGGCGCGCCTCGGTGCCGAGCGGCTGCACCCCAGCGGTCAGGACGCCGATCCGCTGCTCGTCCTCACCGAGGCGGCGTGCGAGCGGTTCGGGCTGCCCGTACGGCTGTCGCGGGAGGAGGGGCTGGCCGGAAGGCTGCCGGAGGACCACAAGGTGCTCAAGCAGCTGGCCCGGGCGGAGTGGAAGCTGACCCGGCGCGGTTTCGGGCCGTGGGCCCGGATCTACCGGCCCGCCCGGGGCGCGCGCCGCAGCTGCGTCCAGCTCTGCGTCCCCGCCTGGAACGCGCTCGACGTCCGCCACTGGAACGGCGCCTCGCAGCTCCCGCCGGCCGAACTCGTACGCCTGCTGGGAACGTACACGTCCCGCGTGATGACGCCCCGGGGCTCCACCGCCGTCACCGGGCTCGAACTCATGACCTCGCTGCACCCGCCGACCCGGGCGAGCGCGCCCGACGCGGACGGCCGGCGGCACAGGGAGCGCAACCCCGGCTCGCTCGGCTCCGAGCCCGTCGAGTGCGCCCCCTGCGAGGCCCCCGACGGGCACCCGCTCCTCGCGGATCTGCCCCGCTTCCATCAGCGCGGTCCGGCCGAGATGCTGTTCGAGGAGGCGTACGACTGGGCGCGGCCCCTCACGGACGACGAGTGCCTGAAGCGCCATCTGGTCGGGATCGACGTCAACCTCGCCTTCGGTGCGGCCGCCAACGGTGCGGTCGTCGGCCTGGAGGCGCCCGTGCATGTGAACGACCCCGCGTTCGACCCGGCGCTGCCCGGTTCCTGGCTGGTGGACCTGTCGCACGTCGATCCGTCCCACATGCTGATCGGCAAGCAGTGGCGGCGACTCGACGGCGACCTGCTGCCGAGCCCGTTCACGCCGAAGGGCGACCGCCCCGAGGGCCCCGCCTGGTACGCGACGCCGACCGTGGCATACGCGGCGGAGCTCGGTTACGAGGTGGCGCCCGTCGAGGCGTGGGTGCGCCCGGCCAACGGGCGCTACCTGGACGGCTGGTACAAGCGGCTGCGTGACGCGTACGTGGCGACCATGGCGGACCTGGGCGTGGACGAAGGGCTGGCGCCCGACGCGTTCCTCGCGGCGATGGAGGGGTACCGGGACCGTGATCCGCAGCTGGCGGTCGTCCTCTCGGCGGTCAAGGCGACGGTCAAGGGGGGCATCGGCAAGCTGAGGGAGCGGCCGCGCGGCGGCGGCTGGCGGCCGGGCAAGCCGTGGCCCGCGCTGAGCCGGCCGACCTGGCGCCCCGACATCCGGGCCGCCGTCATCTCGCGGGCCCGGATCAACATGCACCGCAAGATGGTCCGGCTGGCGGCCGCGACGGGCCAGTACCCGGTCGCCGTGCTCTCGGACTGCGCCGTGTACGCCTCCGACGGGCCCTCCCCGCTGGACTTCCTGCCGTACCGGGACGGCAAACCGCTGCCCGGGGGCTTCCGGCTCGGGGTCAGCCCGGGAATGGTGAAGCACGAGGGATCACAGACCACGCTGTGGGCGGAGGCCGTCCGGGAGGAGTACGGTCCGGAGCTCAACCTGGCCCGGTACATCAAGGACGGCGCGGTCACCGCCAAGGACGACGGAGAGTAGGGGAACCAGCCGATGAACACGGTCGGGGAAGGTCTCGACGAGGCGGTCCAGCGGGCGTTCACCCGGCCCGCGCCCAAGTCGGCCGGTGCGCAGATGCGGTACCTCGTCAAGCAGCTCAAGGGCACCAGGGCCGCCGCCGAACTCCTGGGCATCGCCCAGCGCACGGTCGAGCGGTACGTGCGCAACCAGCTGAAGAGGCCCCGCCCGGAGCTGGCCGCCCGCATGGACCGCGAGGTCAAGCGGCGCTGGCAGCCGCAGATCCAGGCGAAGGCCCGCAAGGCAGCGGCGACCACCGGGGGCATCGTCATCGACACCCGGGCCAGGTTCGGTTACACGGCGGCGCCCGGCTCCACCGACGACGCCCGGCTGCGCCATCTCACCGTGGCGCTCCCGCCGGTGTACGCGGCCCGGCTCTTCGAACTCCGCGAGCAGGGAGGCAGCGACCGGCAGCTCCAGGAGATCGCGGCCGAGGGGCTGCAGGAGATCTACTTCAAGGACGGCGGGCGCCGGGCGCAGGGGCTGCTGGTGGAGTACACCGACCTGGAGCATGTGGCCTTCGACCTCTGACGGAGTGCCATGAGGCCGCGTCCGTCGCGCCCGTACGCGGAAGGCACACCCCTCTGGCGGGGCGGCCTTCCGCGTACGGGCGCGAGCGGGTCCTTCGGTCGCTTCGGTCGCTGTGGTGGCGGCGCGTACGGGCGTGACCTGCGCTTTTCGCGCGCGGGCGGGCCAGCGACCCAGAGCGGTACGGGGGTGGGTCCCGGGCGGCGGGCGGAGCCGCCTAGTCGACCGGGCCGGTGAGCACCGAGGTGAAGACGGTCTTGCCGTCCTGGTGGCCGGTGATCTCCATCGTGACCATGTTGCCGGGCTCGTGCTCCACCCGGGTGACCTCGATCCAGCAGGGCCGGTCGAGTTCGGCGTACTGGTGGAAGTCGTTGGCGGCGGTGGCCGGGGTGAACGTCCGGGGCGCCATCACGGCGCAGGCGGCCTGGCGGGCCGCTTCGAGCAGGACCATGCCGGGCACGTGGTCGCCCTTGTGGTCGAAGAGGATCGGGTGGTTCAGATCCGGGGTGAGCAGCCAGCGCGGGTTTCCGCCGGATGCGGTCCCGGGGGAGGGGGAGAGTACGACGTCCGTGGTGAACGGCCGTCCGACGAGGGCCGACGGCAGCGGATCGCGGGCCGGGCACGGCTCGGTGACGGGTGGTTGGTCGGCACGGTTCTGGCGTAACCGGTTGTAGACGGCCGGGGGGATCACGGAGATCTGCCCGGTGCCGCCCGCCAGGGAACGGCCGCCCCGGCGGAGCGCGAACTCGAAGGCGACACGGCTGGCGACGCCCCTGCGCCGGACGATGTCCGTGCACCGGGTGTCGAGGTCGAAGTCGGTGGGGCCCGAGGCGATGCGCAGGTTCTCGGGATCAGCCGCGTACGTGATGCTCGACATCACGAAGTTGTGGCCGAGCGGCACGCCCAGCTCCACGTGGGAGACGTAGATGCCTGCCTGACGGAACGTTTCCGCGATCTGGAGCGGGTCGTGACTCGTGCCGTCCTGGCTCCGGAACATGGTGTGGGCGCGGGGCCATTGGCCGGTCAGTGCGAAGTTCGCCCCGTCCCGGGAGTCGCAACCGGTGAGGAACACCTCCGCGACCGAGTCGCGGTGCACGTACTCCTTCGCGACCGTGCTGGTCAGCCGCGGTGCGGCCGGGAGTGCGGTTCTGGCTTCAGCAGTGGTGAGACTCATGGGGCCCCCGTCTTGACTTGAAACCTGCGTTCGGCGACGCCACTTAAGATACGGACCTACCGGTTTTCTTCAATCGGCCCAAAAGTAAAGAGTTTACCAAGGATCGAGCGTTTGGCTGAGCTTCGCATTCCGTTTCAGGCTCCCTGGCAGCCGCTTGAGCCTTCCCAACAAGGTGAAAAGTCGGACGTAAGGTGCACCTCTTCTCGGCCCTGGGCGCGGCCACTGCCCTTGCCTGACAGGAAGAAACCTATCGGACGGTTTCTTTTGTTGGTTTGCGATGCATTCTCCGAGGAGAACGACTGGAGAAACCAACTGTTTGCAAGCTCCGTGCTCGAAGACCCCTGGGGGCGTAAACCAACCAGCCGTGCGGTTTGCTAAGGTGTGCACGAGTCAGTATGGAGAATCCAGGGTGAATCGGGCGACCTCACGCCGGTTCCCTCGCCCCGCCCGGAGGAGGACACGATGGTGAAGCAGGCGCGAGCGGCTGTGACGCGTCAGGCCCTCATCTCGGCCGCCGCGGAGGTCTTCGGCGCCGACGGGTACGCGATGGCGACGCTCCCGGTCATCAGCGGCCGGGCCGGAGTGAGTTCGGGCGCCCTGCACTTCCACTTCCCCAACAAGGACGCGCTGGCGGCCGCCGTGGAGTCCGCCGCCGCGGAGTCCGCCCTCGCGCTGACCGAGGAGAGCGCGCGGACCGCCAAGGGGGGCAGGCTCCAGGGGCTCGTCGCCGCCGTCGGCCGGCTGATGGACGCGGTCACCGACGACCCGGTCGTGCGCGCGGGCTTCCGGCTGGGCGGCGACCCCTCGCGCAAGAGCGAGGCCAAGTTGCACGAGTGGTGGTACGAGTGGGTGCGCGACGCCCTCGTCCAGGCCCGCGCCAACGGGGAGCTTGCCGAGGACGTCTCGGCCGAGGAGGCGGCGGTGGTCATCGTGGCGGCGACCCTCGGCCTGGAGACCCTCGGTGCGGTCGACCGGTACTGGCGCTCCGCGGAGCGGCTGGTCCAGCTCTGGTCGTTCGCGCTGCCGCGGCTGAGCCCGGCGGAGTAGCGCCGCGTATCCGGCCGGTGCGCTACCGCGTCCCGCCGGCCGCTCATCAGGCGCTCCGCCTCGGCCCCACCCCTGCCTCCACCTTGCGAAACAGTCCATGCGGTCCGGTAATTCGGGCGTCGATCGCGGGGTGCGAGCCCGTGAACGCTCTTACTTTTGTCCGTATTTGAGGAATCTTATCGGGTCAAGGTGACCATGCCTCAAGGATCGCTGGGTCTCCGCACGAGACTAAACAGGGCGCACGGTTTGGTATTGACATACCGCTCGTGCTGTTTTTAAATCGTTCCGTCAGTAGAAGTTCCAGGCCGTCCCGGCGGCCCGGGGATGACGGGGGAGACGGCGTGGACATCGATGTACTCGGCACGCTTGCCGTGCGGGAAATGGGAACTTCGATCACACCGACGGCACCCAAGCCCCGGCAGGTGCTCGCCCTGCTGGCCCTGCATGCCGACGAGGTGGTGCCCGTGGGCGCCCTCACCGAGGAGCTGTGGGGGAGCGAGCCGCCGCGCAGCGCCCGGCCCACCCTCCAGACCTACATCCTCCAGCTGCGGGAACTGATCACCGCCGCGCTCGAAGAGCACGGCGACGACACCCGCACCGCCAAGGACGTCCTGCTCACCGTGCCCGGAGGCTACTTACTCAGAGGCGGCGACGGCAGCCACGACGTGCAGGAGTTCGAGCGGCTGGCCGGCATGGGGTACCGGGCCATGGACGCCGAGGACTTTCCCGAGGGCGCGCGGCTGCTGCGCGAGGCGCTGGCCCTGTGGACTGGTCCGGCGCTCGCCGACGTCCACACCGGGCCGCACCTGGACACCCAGATCAAGCGGCTGGAGGAGAGCCGGCTCTGCGCCCTGGACCAGCGCATCGAGGCCGACCTCAAGCTGGGCCGCCACCGCGAACTGCTCTCCGAACTCACCGTCCTCCTCAGCAGGTATTCCACCCATGAGAGCCTGTGCGGCCAGTACATGCTGGCCCTCTACCGTTCCGGGCGGCGCGGTGAGGCGCTGGACGCCTACCAGCGGCTGCGCTCCACGCTGGTCCGCACGCTCGGGCTCGAACCCTCGCCCGCGCTGGCCAAGTTGCAGCGTTCCATCCTCATGGCCCGGCCCGAGGGCGTCGCGGGGACGAGCGGAGTGCGGCTCGCCTGAGAGGGCAGCCGTACCGGCTGAGGGAGGGCATGTGATGCGGTGTACGCGGGAACAGGGCCCCGATGAGTGACGATCCGGTGCTCGCGGTGGTCCTCGCACCGGTGCCCGTCGCCTCCGGCCCGTCCGTCGAGGCGGAGCTGTGCGGCCCCCTCGACCCCGGCCGGGCCGGGGCGGTGGCGGCCCGGGTGACCCAGCGTCACGCGTTCACGGTGACCGCGGAGGCGTCCGGCGCGGGGCGCCACACCCTGCACCTCGAACACGCGCACGGCGGCCCGGCCAGGCCCGGAGCCGCGGTGCTCGCCGACGTCCTGGCGCTGGCGGGCGGCGCGCGCGACACCGTCACGGTCACCGGACACCAGCAGGACCTGATCCGGGCGGCGGTCGAGGATCCGGCGGGCGGGCACGTCGGCCAGGTCGCCTGGAACTGGACGGGCCCCGTCGACCTCGCCCGGTTCACCGCCGCCTGGCTGTCCGTCGCCGACCGGGAGACCGTGCTGCGGGCGGCCTTCGACTGGACGCACCTGCCCCGCCTGGTGCTGCACGAGTGGGCGGAGATCGACGTCGCCCACCTCGCGCACGGTGCCGTCTCCTGGAGCGACCTGATCGAGCGCGACCGCCTGCGCGGCTTCGCACCGCACCGCCCCGGCCTGCTCCGGGTGACCCTGATGGAGGGACCGCCCCGCCCCGGGGGCACCCGCGCGCCGACCCGGGTCCTGCTCACCTATCACCGGGCGCTGCTGGACGAGCGCGGCGTCCACCTGCTGCTGCGGGAGTTCTACCGGGCCTACGTCCGCGGGGGCACCCTGCCCGGCCGCGAGCGGCGCCCCGATGTGCGTGACCACGCCCGGTGGCTGGCCCGGCAGCGGACCGAAGGGGCCCGCGCCTACTGGGCGACGACCGCCGCGCCCCCGGAGACGGCCGCGCCCGAGGTCCCGGACGACGGGCCGCCTGCCGGGCCCCTCGGCACCGGACGCGTCCACCGGCGGCTGCGGCCGCCCCAGACCACCCGGCTGCGCACCTGGGCCGCGATGCGCGGGGCGGGTGAGTCCAGCGCCCTGCACGCCGTGTGGGCGCTGCTGCTGTACCGGGCGGCGGGTGCGGCCGGCCCCGTGCCGGTCAGCTTCGGCGTGCACCTGTCGGCCCGGGACATCCCGATGGAGGGCGCCGCGGGCATTCCGGGGCTGCTGGGCAACCCCCTGCCGATGACGGTCACCGTCGACCCCGCCGAGCCGGTGGCCGGTCTCCTGGGGCAGGCGCGCGACGCCGCGCTGGACCTGGCCGTCCACGCCTGGGTGCCGGCCGACCGGGTCCGGGTCTGGACCGGCCGGAACCCCGATGCCGAACTCTTCGAGACCGGCATCGTGTTCGACAACCGCGTCGAGCTGCCCGCAGCGCTGCTGGCGGAGCTGCGCGCCCAGGACATCGAGGTGGACGCCCCGCGCAGCATCAGCGCCCACCCCGGGCTGCCGCTCACCCTCGCGGCCCGGCACGACGCGGACGGCGGGCTCGCCCTCACGGCGCGCTACGACCGCCGGTGCGTGGGGGACGTGGACGCGTCCGCGCTGCTCTCGCACTGCGTACGCCTGCTGCGCTCGTTGCCGGACCACCGCGATCCGCAGTCCGCCGTCGGCGATCTCCTCGAACTCCTCCAGGGTCTTGAGGTGCCCCGCGTGCTGCCCCGTCCGCCCGTGCCGGAGGGGCCGGACGTGGCGGTGCTGCGCGCCGGGGAGCCGTCGGCCGACACGATCGTGCTGGTGCGGACGCCGGGTGTGCCCGTGGGTGCGTACGATGCCCTGGTACGTCATCACCGGGGCCCCGAACGGATCGTGAGCCTGCGGGCGGCGCGTCCTGGGGACGGTGACCGTTCCGCGCTGCTCCGGCTGCGGGGGGCCGGGCGGCTGGTGCTGTGCGGCGCGGGGCCGGGGGGCGTGGCCGCGTACGAGATGGCGTGCGCGGCTGCCGAGGGCACGGTCGCGGCCGTGGTCATGACGGGGGTCGGCAGCGGGCCGGGCTGTGCCGGCGCGCTGGCTGCCGGGCTGAAGTCCGTCCGCGCGGGGAGTTGTTGACCGGCTGCCGAGCGATTCTCCAGTGGGGCCGGAGCGGCGCTCCAGCGGGGTGGCCGATGCTGCCGTAAACGCTGGAGGTGGGGTATGGGTGGTCCGGAACCGGCAGCGCCCGCGCTGCGCGTCGAGCGCGGACGGGCCACCGATGAGGAGCTGGCCGCGCTCACGGTGGTGCTGCTCGCCCTGCGGGCGGACGCCGGCGGGCTGCGGGACGAGGCCCCCGCCGGGAGCGCCCCGGGGTGGAGTGCGGAGCCAGCCTACCGAGCTCCGCGCAGCTGGCGACAGCGCGGCAACGCATTCCAGGAAGGGACCTGACGACATGTCGATGACCACTTCCCCCGTCCCCGCCCCGGAGCTGCTGGGGCGGGCCGGTCTCCGTGGCCGCGTGGCGGAACTGCGCGAGATCCACGCGGCGGCGGAGCGCGGCCCCGGTGACCGGGCGACCGAGGTGCAGCACGCCAAGGGCAAGCTGACGGCGCGCGAGCGCATCGAGCTCCTTTTCGATCCGGGTTCCTTCCACGAGGTGGAGCAGTTGCGCCGTCACCGGGCGACGGGTTTCGGCCTGGAGGCGAAGAAGCCGTACACGGACGGTGTCGTCACGGGCTGGGGCACGGTGGAGGGCCGGACGGTCTTCGTGTACGCGCACGACTTCCGGATCTTCGGCGGGGCGCTGGG
>NZ_JBMNDO010000121.1:0-24357 GCF_052542855.1 Streptomyces sp. SAS_281 | reverse complement strand
TGGGCGCGCGGCGATCCGTGTGATGCGGCGCCGCGCTGCAGTGCCTCGCACACCGCTGTCGATTCCCTGACTCCGAGTTCCGTCGAGCTTCCGCAATGCTTGATCCAGGCGGCCACACCCGCCGGCGTGCCGGACAGGTAGCCGTCGAAGGCAGCCGCGTAGGCCTCCCACCCCTGCTCGGCATGCCCGACTTCTGCCGGGCAGATCGACTTGGGATCGAGCCCGCTTCCGACCAGCACGATCCGCTCCGCCGTCCGTGCCACCAGGCCGTTGTGCGAACCGAAGGGGCGCAGCGCCAGCAACTCTCCGTGAACTACGGCGGCGGTCACCAGAGCGGGCGCCTCACTCCCCGAAAGGATGATCCTGCTGAGACCGTCCAGCCGCCCCGCGACCTCGTCCGCGTCCGGCAGCGGGGCTTCGATCAGGGGCTCGTCCACCGGCTCCCCCGCAAGCCGGGGCCGCCCGACCGCGTCCTCCGGGGCGGCACTGCCCGCCGCCACCAGGTGAAGCCGAGCCAGCACCCGCAACGGTGACTGTCGCCAGATGGAGAGAAGCTGCCCCGCCTCCGCGGTCAGGCGAAGCGCGGCACCGACCACACGCGCCTCGTCGTCACCGCTGAAGTCGGTGCGTCGGCGCACCTCTTCGAGGTTCCAGTCCGCGCCGGAAAGAGCAGCCGATCCGCGTGCGCCTCGCAGAGCGGCCTCCGCGGTGACTTCGTTGCTGCGGCGGCGCATCACGCGGTGGCCGTAGACACGGTCCACCGCCTTGCGTACGGAGTCCACCGCGTCGGTCACGCCCGGCAGAGCGCCCAGAGCGACGAGCGGATCCGAGGAAGTCGTACTCATAAGTAGCGAGGCTACGCGCCCCCTGCCCGCCCACCGGCCGGGAGTGGCCTTCTTCACGAAACCAGAACGCATAGCAATCAATCAGCTACCCTAGGTGAACATGAAGATCGCTTTCGTAGGGAAGGGCGGCAGCGGAAAGACCACGCTGTCCTCGCTCTTCATCCGCCACCTCGCTGCCAATGAAGCCCACGTCGTCGCGGTGGACGCCGACATCAACCAGCACCTCGGAGCCGCGCTGGGCCTCGACGAGGACGAATCCGCGGCGCTGCCCGCGATGGGTGCCCAGCTGTCACTGATCAAGGAGTACCTGCGCGGCAGCAATCCGCGCATCGCTTCGGCCGAGACGATGATCAAGACGACGCCGCCGGGCGAAGGCTCCCGCCTCCTGCGCGTGCACGAGGACAACCCGATCTTCGACGCCTGTGCCCGTACGGTGCGGCTCGACGACGGAGACATCCGGCTGATGGCCACGGGGCCGTTCACCGAATCTGACCTGGGCGTGGCGTGCTACCACTCCAAGGTCGGCGCGGTCGAGCTCTGCCTCAACCACCTCGTGGACGGCCCCGACGAGTATGTGGTGGTCGACATGACCGCCGGTTCGGACTCCTTCGCCTCGGGGATGTTCACCCGCTTCGACATGACGTTCCTGATTGCCGAACCGACCCGCAAGGGCGTCTCCGTGTACCGCCAGTACAAGGAATATGCACGGGACTTCGGCGTGGATCTCAGGGTGGTCGGGAACAAGGTGCAGGGCGAGGACGACCTGGACTTTCTGCGCTCCGAGGTGGGCGACGACCTGCTGGTGACGGTCGGCCATTCCGACTGGGTGCGAGCCATGGAGAAGGGCCGGCCGGCACGCTTCGAGCTGCTCGAGGCAGACAACCGGATGGCCCTGCAAGCCTTGCAGAACGCGGCGGAGGACTCGTACGAGCGACGGGACTGGGGCCGTTACACGCGCCAGATGGTGCATTTCCACCTGCGGAACGCGGAGAGCTGGGGGAACGAGAAGACCGGGGCCGACCTGGCCGCACAGGTCGACCCCGGCTTCGTACTGGACGAGCGCTTCATCCACGCGCAAGCGCCCCAGCCCGCGTGAGCGACTGAGCTCGCGGCAGGCCACGGCGGCACCGTGGCTCCGACGGGCGCTTCGGACGGCGCCGGGCGTGTCTCCCGCCCGGCGCCCGGAGCCACCGGATCTAACGACCGGCCGGATTGCCCGCGGCCGCGGCCGGGGCCTTCGAGGCCGGCTGCTCCCGCGCCACGCCCGCCCTGAAGAACGCCGGCCAGCCGGCTTCGGGCGCCTGGCCGACCTTCAGCGTCCGGAGCTTCGCCAGGGTCGCCGGGTCCTGGGCGTCGAGCCAGTCCGCCAGCTGCCGGAACGAGACGCAGCGCACGTCCTTTTTGGTGCAGACCGCAGCGATCGTCTGCTCGATGGCACGCATGTACGTGCCCCCGTTCCAGGACTCGAAGTGGTTGCCGATGATCAGTGGGGCGCGATTGCCGTCATACGCGCGATCGAACGCCTGGAGCAGGCCGTCACGCATCTGGTTTCCCCAGTACTCGTGCTTGTCGGGGTCTCCCTGCGTCGTTCCGGACTGGTTGAACATGAAGTTGTAGTCCATCGACAGCGTCTCGAAGTCGCGCCCCGGGACCGGCACCAATTGCATGGAGAGGTCCCAGACACCGTTCTTCTTCCGGGGCCACACCTGATCGTTGACACCACTGGAGTCGTAGCGGAACCCCATGGTGCGTGCCGCTGCCACCATGTTCTTCTGCCCCTCCAAGCAGGGGGTACGGCCGCCGACGAGTTCCTTGTCGTAGTCGAAGGGCAGCGCCCTCTCGTCCTTGAGGACCGGGTCGTTGGTCTTCCAGCCCTTCACGAATGACTTGGCCTGGCTGATCTCGCTCTTCCACTCCTCGACGGACCAGGTGCCTACGCCGCCGTCCTTGCCGCAGAAGTGTCCGTTGAAGTGGGTGCCGATCTCGTTGCCGTCCTGCCAGGCCCCTCGGAGCTGGGTCAGGGTGTCGCGGATGCCCTCGGTGTCGTTGAAGCCGATGTCGGAAGCGCCTGCGTTGTGCTTGGGCGGGTCGTACTGGGCCCGCTTCCCCTCCGGCAGCAGATATACGCCGCTGAGGAAGTACGTCATCGCGGCGTCGTACTTCTTGCCCACCTCTCGGAAGTGCGAGAAGAGCCGCTGACTGTCCTCGCCCGCCCCGTCCCACGAGAACACCACGAACTGCGGGGGCTTCTGGCTCGACGTCAGGCGCTCCACAGCCGGCTGCTCGGGCTGAACACCCGTAAAGGCGGTGGAACCATCGCCAATGGCCCGGAACACCCGTTTGGGCGCAGCCTCAGCACCCTTCTTCTTCTCTCCCGCGGCGCCGTTCACGGCCCCGAGGCCGGAGCGCTCCGCGCCGGGACCGGCCCCGGCGCATCCCGCCGCACCCACGACCAGTACGACGGCCATGACGCCCAGGCCGAATCTCTTCCTGGCGTCCATCGCCTTCTTCGCGGCGGCCATCATCCGCCCACCTCTTTCTCGCAGGTAGCTTGCGCCGGGTGCCGACACGGCGCCGCCAAAGTCGCACGCACGGTCCAAGAGCCAGCACGACAGGCCGAATGAAAAGCTGACTATTCACTGGAATGGGTGGCCGGATGGCCCATTTGCCCTCAATCCTGGACACGGCTCTTTACTCTCCATTACTGTCTGTTTACCGAGAGTTGAGATATCCCGCCGCTGCATGCCATGACCCAACGGCCGCGTCATCGAGTTCCTCGACCGCGCTGCCCAGGAGGAGACGGGAAATATGTCTGCCTGCGTACCCACTCGCCACGAACACTCGTCCCGCAGTTCGCGCCCCTCCCGGTCCTCGGGAGTGAAGCGCCCACACAGCCCGCCCCCGCCGCCGCGCGGCGGACGGTTCCGCATCTCGGGCGCCGATGTATCCGCGTCCATCACTGTCTTCCTGCTCGCCATCCCCATGTCGCTCGGTCTTGCTGTGGCCATGGGGGCCCCTCTGGAGGCGGGTCTCATCTCCGCCGCAGTCGGCGGCATCGTCGCCGGACTCCTCGGCGGCACCCCCCTGCAGGTCTCCGGCCCGTCCGCCGGACTGACCGTGGTCACCGCAGAGACGATCCAGGTGTACGGGTGGCGCACCACCTGCGCCATCACGATCGGGGCGGGTCTGCTTCAGCTCGCGCTCGGCTCACTGCGAGCGGCCCGCAGCGCACTCGCCGTCAGCCCCGCCATCGTCCACGGCACGCTCGCAGGCATCGGCGTGGCCATCGCGCTCGCTCAACTGCACATCGTGCTGGGTGGTTCACCGCAGAGCTCGGCGATCTCCAACGTGCTGCATCTTCCCGATCAACTGGCACGTGTCAGTCCCGCCGCCCCATTGATCGGCGCGCTCACCGTAGCCGTCCTCGTCCTGTGGCCCCTGCTGCCCGGACGGACCGGGCGGTTCCTGCGCCGGGTTCCGGCGGCCCTGGCCTCCGTGGGTCTGGCCACGGCCGCGGCCGCGTGGGCGGCACCGTCGATCGCCCGGGTCGATCTGCCCTCCTGGCGTTCGCATGCCCTGCCCGAGATGCCGCACGGTCCGGTGCTCGGCCTGGCTACGGCCGTGTTCACGATGATGCTGGTCGCCAGCCTGGAGTCACTGCTCGCCGCTGTCGCCGTGGACAAGCTGGCCGCCGACCGCAGCCGTGCACACTCGGCGCATTCTCCCGCGAGGACCGGAAAGGTACGGAGCGACGAGAGGGACGAGGAGCGCGAGAACGGCGGCCCCGCTCCCGCCCCCGGAAGGATCACCACCCTCACCGGCCCGGACAGCGCCGAGCGGCCCGCTCCACCCCTGCTCAAACGCTCCGACCTCGACCGGGAGCTACGTGCTCAAGGCGTCGCCAACGCGGTGTCCGGTCTGCTCGGGGGACTCGCGGTCTCCGGTGGAGCTGTGCGCAGTTCGGCGAACGTCAGAGCCGGGGCGACCGGCCGCGCGTCCACCGTGCTGCACGGCGTATGGATTCTGGTCGCATCCGGCCTGCTCGTCACCGTGCTGGAACGCATCCCGCTGGCCGCGCTGGGAGCGCTGGTGATGATGGTGGGCCTCAAGATGGTGAGCCTGGCGCATATCCGCAATGTCCATAAGCACCGGGAGTTCCTGGTGTACGGCGCGACCATCGCCGGGGTGCTCGTCGCCGGTGTCCTCAAGGGCGTGGCCATCGGCATCGCCGTGGCAGTTGCCGTCGCTTTGCACCGCCTGGGCCGGACCCGGATCTCGGTGTCCGAGCAGAACGGGCAGCATCTCGTGCTCGTACGCGGCCAGTTGACCTTCCTGGCCGTCCCACGCCTCAGCCGGGTCCTGGGGCGGCTCCCCCAGGACGCCGATGTGGTCGTGGAGCTGGACGGCTCGTTCATGGATCACGCCGCCTACGAGACGATCCAGGACTGGAGCAACGCCCATACGGCCCACGGCGGCCAGGTGGCGTTCGCCGGGAGGGCGGGCGGCAGGATCGCCGAGCCCGCCGCGGCAGCGCACTCCTGCTGTCGGCCCTGGACCCCCTGGCGCAACCACCACTGCCACGACCAGCCCGAACACGCCCCTCCCCCGGAGGCCGGCGCGAGTGCTTCCGCGACCGAGGCCGAGGAGCACACGGCGAGCACCCCGGGTGTGGTCCACCCGCCGAGCGCCGCCCACACGGCCGGCACGGCAGCAGCCTCCGCCGGGATCGCCACCGCCGTCAGCCCGGCTCCGGCCAGTGCTACTTCCGCCTTCGCCCCACCTCACACCGGCCCCGGCCCCAGCACCGGCTCCGCCGCGCCACCCGAGCCCGCCCCACCTCTCCAGCAGCCCCCATCCCCCTCACGGACCCGGACCACCGCGCCCGCCACCCCCGCCGCCTCCTCCCCCTCCCCTCCCGCACCCCCCACCCCGCACGCGGAGCGCCCCGCTCAAGCCGCCTCCGCCCAGCAGCGCGCATTCGCCCGCCGCCCCTCGCGCGCAGCCCGCGATCACCGGCTGGTCAGGGGGCTCAGCTCGTTCCAGCGTGATACGGCGCCCCTGGTCCGGGCGGAGCTGGCGCGACTCGCCAGAGAGGGCCAGCGTCCCTCACAGCTCTTCATCACCTGCGCGGACTCGCGTCTGGTGACGAGCATGATCACGGCCAGCGGCCCGGGCGACCTGTTCACCGTGCGGAACGTCGGCAACCTGGTGCCACCTCCCGACGCCGAAGAGGGCGACCACTCGGTGGGAGCCGCGATCGAGTACGCGGTGGACGTGCTCGGCGTCGAGTCCATCACCGTCTGCGGCCATTCGGGCTGCGGTGCCATGAACGCGCTGCTGGGCGCCGCACCGAAGGCCCCGGACACGTCGCTGTGGCGCTGGCTCCGGCACGGGCTCCCCAGCCTGGCCCGGGTGGCCTCGGCAGGCGACACCCCGGCCCGGCTCTCCGGGCGGCTGTCGGCCGACGCGGTGGAGCAGCTCTGCCTGGCCAACGTCGTCCAGCAGCTCGACCATCTACGGGCCCACCCATCGGTGGCGCGCCGGGTCGGCGACGGCACCCTCCAGCTCCACGGCATGTACTTCCACGTCGCCGAGGCCCAGTCGTATCTGCTGGACGAGAGCGCCGAGAGCGGCACGGCCGAGGTGTTCGACCCGATCACGCCGGTGTACCCGGCCGAGCCGGCCCGTACCGACGCCTGAACCTCAGGCACCTCGGATCCGTAGGACCTAGTGATCCCGCTTCCGTTTCGGAGCGCGCCCGCACCGGAGGTTTGCGTCACCGTGCCGCTACGGCGTGGAGGCGGGATCATGCCTCTATACACGAGACACAGGTCTAAACCAATTCCGGGCAGACACTTGTCACCCGGCCTCGGGACTGATGAGCTATGCCCCGGGACACAACGGACACCCTGGGACTGGGAGAAGTCGTGAGCAACGAGAGCCTTGCCAACCTGCTTCGGGAAGAGCGGAAGTTCGCTCCGCCTGCCGAGCTGGCCGCCAACGCCAACGTCACCGCAGAGGCGTACGAGCAGGCCGAAGCGGACCGGCTGGGCTTCTGGGCCGAGCAGGCCCGCCGCCTGACCTGGGCCACCGAGCCCACCGAGACCCTCGACTGGAGCAACCCGCCCTTCGCGAAGTGGTTCGCGGACGGCGAGCTCAACGTCGCGTACAACTGCGTCGACCGTCACGTCGAGGCGGGCAACGGCGACCGGGTCGCCATCCACTTCGAGGGCGAGCCCGGTGACAGCCGCGCCATCACCTACGCGGAGCTGAAGGACGAGGTCTCCCGCGCCGCCAACGCTCTCACCGAGCTCGGTGTCGGCAAGGGCGACCGCGTCGCCGTCTACCTCCCGATGATCCCGGAGGCCGCCGTCGCGATGCTGGCCTGCGCCCGCATCGGCGCCGCGCACTCGGTGGTCTTCGGCGGGTTCTCCGCCGACGCCATCGCCGCCCGCATCCAGGACGCGGACGCGAAGGTCGTCATCACGGCCGACGGCGGGTACCGCCGCGGCAAGCCCTCCGCGCTCAAGCCCGCGGTCGACGACGCCGTCTCCCGCATCGACAGCGTGGAGCACGTCCTGGTGGTCCGCCGTACGGGCCAGGACACCGCGTGGAACGAGGGCCGCGACGTCTGGTGGCACGAGATCACGGGCCGCCAGTCCGCCGAGCACACGCCCGAGGCGTTCGAGGCGGAGCAGCCGCTGTTCATCCTGTACACGTCGGGCACGACCGGGAAGCCCAAGGGCATCCTGCACACCTCCGGGGGTTACCTCACCCAGGCGGCGTACACCCACCACGCGGTCTTCGACCTCAAGCCGGAGACCGACGTCTACTGGTGCACCGCCGACATCGGCTGGGTGACCGGGCACTCGTACATCGTCTACGGCCCCTTGGCCAACGGCGCCACGCAGGTGATGTACGAGGGCACCCCCGACACCCCGCACCAGGGGCGCTTCTGGGAGATCGTCCAGAAGTACGGGGTCACGATCCTCTACACCGCGCCGACCGCGATCCGTACGTTCATGAAGTGGGGGGACGACATCCCCGCCAAGTTCGACCTGTCGTCCCTGCGCGTCCTCGGTTCGGTCGGTGAGCCGATCAACCCCGAGGCCTGGATCTGGTACCGCAAGCACATCGGCGCCGACAAGTGCCCGATCGTGGACACCTGGTGGCAGACCGAGACCGGCACGATGATGATCTCGCCGCTGCCCGGCGTCACCGAGACCAAGCCGGGAAGCGCCCAGCGCGCCCTGCCGGGCATCTCCGCGACCGTCGTGGACGACGAGGCCAACGAGGTCCCGAACGGCGGAGGCGGCTACCTGGTCCTCACCGAGCCGTGGCCGTCGATGCTCCGCACCATCTGGCGCGACGACCAGCGCTTCCTCGACACCTACTGGTCCCGCTTCGAGGGCAAGTACTTCGCCGGCGACGGTGCCAAGAAGGACGAGGACGGCGACATCTGGCTGCTCGGCCGGGTCGACGACGTCATGCTGGTGTCCGGGCACAACATCTCGACCACGGAGGTCGAGTCGGCGCTCGTCTCGCACCCGTCGGTCGCCGAGGCCGCCGTGGTCGGCGCCGCCGACGAGACGACCGGCCAGGCCATCGTCGCCTTCGTCATCCTGCGAGGCACCGCGACCGCCTCCGACGAGCTGGTGGCCCAGCTGCGCAACCACGTCGGGGCGACGCTCGGCCCGATCGCCAAGCCGAAGCGCATCATGCCGGTGGCCGAGCTGCCGAAGACCCGTTCCGGCAAGATCATGCGTCGTCTGCTGCGCGACGTCGCGGAGAACAGGGCGCTGGGCGACGTCACGACCCTGACCGACTCCTCGGTCATGGACCTGATCCAGAGCCAGCTGCCGTCGGCCTCCTCCGAGGACTGACACCGACACACGATCGCGAAGGGCACCCGGCAACGCGCCGGGTGCCCTTCGCGCCCTTACGGTGAGATCACCGCTCCCAAGCATCCTGACCGCCACGTCCCGCGGGTACAGTGGCAGCCGATCGACAACACGATAGGAAAATCTTCACAGGGGTGCCGGGAAGTCTGGTCGGCAAGTGCATCAGCCATGCCATCGCTGCCGTACCGACCCGGAGGTCTACCCCGTGGCCACGCCCACCCCCGCACCCCCCGGCCCGCGCCGCACCTTCCTGGGGCGGCTGCCGCTCCCCGAGCGCAACTACGTCGCCGACGCCCTGCGTACGGAGACCGTCGGGGGCGTCATCCTGCTGGTCGCCGCCGTGGCCGCGTTGGTGTGGGCCAACACCGCGGGTTCGAGCTACTCGGCCGTCAGCCACTTCCACATCGGGCCCGAAACCCTCGGTCTGCACCTCTCCGTGGAGCACTGGGCCGCCGACGGGCTGCTCGCGATCTTCTTCTTCGTCGCGGGCGTCGAACTCAAACGCGAACTCGTAGCCGGAGAACTGCGTGATCCGAGGGCCGCGGCGCTCCCCGTGGCCGCCGCGCTCTGCGGCATGGCGGTCCCGGCGGTCGTCTACACCCTGGTGAACGTGTTCGGCGATGGTTCGAGGGACGGCTGGGCGGTCCCCACCGCCACGGACATCGCCTTCGCGCTCGCCGTTCTCGCCGTCATCGGTGCCTCGCTGCCCTCCGCGCTCCGGGCCTTCCTGCTGACGCTCGCCGTCGTGGACGACCTCTTCGCGATCCTCGTCATCGCCATCTTCTTCACCGATGACATCGACTTCCTCGCGCTCGGCGGTGCCTTCCTCGGCCTGGGCCTCTTCTACCTGCTGCTCCGCCTCGGCGTACGCGGCTGGTACGTCTACGTGCCGCTCGCCCTGGTCATCTGGGGGCTGATGTACAACAGCGGCATCCACGCCACCATCGCCGGCGTCGCCATGGGGCTGATGCTGCGCTGCACCCGTCGCGAGGGCGAGGAGCACTCACCCGGTGAGCGCGTCGAGCACTTGGTGCACCCGCTGTCGGCGGGCTTCGCCGTGCCGGTCTTCGCTCTCTTCTCCGCCGGGGTCTCCCTGTCCGGCGGCGCGGTGGCCTCAGTCTTCGACCAGCCGGAGACCCTCGGGGTCGTCCTGGGCCTGGTCGTCGGCAAGACCATCGGCGTCTTCGGCGGTACGTGGCTGACCACCCGGCTCACCAGGGCCGAGCTGAACAAGGACCTCGCCTGGGCGGACGTCTTCGCGATCGCCAGCCTCGCCGGCATCGGCTTCACCGTGTCCCTGCTGATCGGTGAGCTCGCGTTCGCCGGTGACGACGACATGATCAACCGGGTCAAGGCGTCGGTTCTGCTCGGCTCCCTCATCGCCGCCGTACTCTCCGGTGTACTGCTCAAACTCCGGGTACGCAGATACAGGGCACTGACCGACGCCGAGGAACTCGACGAGGACGGTTCCGGAGTGCCGGACGTCTACGAGCAGGACGATCCGGCGTACCACCTGAGGATGGCCGCGATCCACGAGGAGAAGGCGGCCGAGCACCGCCGCCTTGCCCGACTGGCGGGGGCAGCGAGCGACAGGCCGGACAGTCCGGCATGATCTGACATCGGACGTGTTGAACAGGAGAGGGAGTCAGGGATGAGCGACCCCGGCAATTACGCGGGCAGCGCCGACCGCAGTCTCGGCCAGTTGGTCGCGTCGGCGACAGCCGAACTGTCGGCGCTGGTGCACGACGAAATCGCCCTGGCCAAGGCCGAGGTGCGGCAGGACGTCAAGCGCGGCGTCATCGGCAGTGTGGCGTTCATCGTCACGGGCGTGCTGATCCTGTTCGCGATCCCGGTGCTGAGCTTCGCGGCCGCGTACGGCATCCACAACCTGGGGCTGGGCCTCGCCTGGTCGTTCCTGATCGTGGGCGGCGCGTTCATCCTGCTGGGCGTTCTTCTCGCGCTCTTCGGCTACGCGAAGATCAAGAAGGTCAAGCCGCCGGAGAAGTCCATCGCCTCCGCCAAGCAGACCGCCGCCGTCCTTCAGGGCGTCAAGCCGCACCCGCGCCCCGAGACCTCGGCCGACGCGTTCCTCCCGGTGGGCGGAAGCACCCGCTCCGACCGGGCCATCGAAAGCGCACCGGTCCAGGACGAGGCGTCGGCTGTGGCACGCTCATCCACATGAGCGCTCCCGCACCGTCCGCACCGGCCGGCGGCCCCGTCCGCCTCGACGGCCCCTGGACCCACCGGGACGTCGCGGCGAACGGCGCCCGCTTCCACATCGCCGAGATGGGTGAAGGGCCCCTGGTCCTCCTCCTGCACGGCTTCCCGCAGTTCTGGTGGACCTGGCGCCACCAGCTGCCCGCCCTCGCCGAGGCCGGTTTCCGGGCCGTGGCGATGGACCTGCGCGGGGTGGGCGGCAGCGACCGCACCCCCCGCGGTTACGACCCCGCCAACCTGGCGCTCGACATCACGGGTGTGGTCAGGTCCCTCGGCGAGCCGGACGCGGCCCTCGTCGGCCACGACATGGGCGGCTACCTGGCCTGGACGGCCGCCGTCATGCGCCCGAAGCTGGTGCGCCGGCTGGTCGTCTCCTCGATGCCCCACCCACGGCGGTGGCGCTCCTCGATGCTCTCCGACTTCGCGCAGTCCCGGGCCGGTTCGTACATCTGGGGCTTCCAGCGGCCCTGGGTGCCGGAGCGTCAGCTCGTCGCCGACGACGGCGCCTTGGTGGAGCGGCTGATCAGCGACTGGGCGGGTCCGGGCAAGACGGAGTTCCCCGACGAGGCGACGCTGGGCGTCTATCGGCGGGCCATGACGATCCCCTCGACGGCGCACTGCTCGGTCGAGCCGTACCGGTGGATGGTGCGCTCGCTGGCGCGCCCGGACGGCATCCAGTTCAACCGGCGCATGAAGCGGCCCGTTCGGGTGCCGACCCTGCACCTGCACGGTTCACTCGATCCGGCGGTCCGCACCCGCAGCTCCGCCGGGTCCGGCGAATACGTCGAGGCGCCCTACCGTTGGCGACTTTTCGACGGTCTGGGTCACTTCCCCCATGAGGAGGACCCGGCGGGGTTCTCGGCCGAACTCATCAACTGGCTCAAGGACTCCGAGCCGGATCGCTAGCCGTTCCGGCACACGTGGCCTACGAACAGCCACGTGCCCGGCGCATAAGCCAATTGGCTGACGGATAGGCGGTTACGGACCATGAGGCACGGGCAGACGTCCGGGTATGGGCTGGACGCACGACTTCGGTGACGCAGCACGCAACCGTCGCTCGACCGCCACGGCGGTTCCGGGCATTCATGAGGGGGACGGCCTTCAGGGCCGGGTGCACGCTTTGCACGTCATGCATGATCCTCGGCTCGGCATCTCCCGCATCCTCCGCCGCAGGGCCCGCTGGGTCTCGGCGCGGCTGCGCCATCCCCGTAACTGACGCGCCGACGGTCCCGCACGGGCCGTCCGGCGAACTTCAGAGCGCGCATCCCTGGCTGTCGACCTGCTGGCCGGCGGCACGGCCCTGCGTGATGTCGTCGCGGATCTCGTCCGCCGTCAGCGCGTAGCCCGTGTCCGGGTCGTCGAGCGACTTCGCGAACACGACTCCGTACACCTTGCCCTCGGGGGTCAGCAGCGGGCCGCCGGAGTTGCCCTGGCGGACCGTGGTGTAGAGCGAGTACACATCTCGGCGGACCGTGCCCCGGTGGTAGATGTCGGGGCCGTTGGCGTCGATGCGGGCGCGGACGCGCGCGGAGCGCACGTCGTACGAGCCGTTCTCCGGGAAGCCCGCGACGATGGCGCTGTCGCCCGTCTCCGCGTCGCTGTCGGTACCGGTGAACTGCAGCGGCTTCACATCGAGGTCCGGGACGTCGAGTACGGCGATGTCGCGCTGCCAGTCGTAGAGGACGACCTTCGCGTCGTACAGGCGTCCCTGGCCGCCGATCTGCACGGTCGGCTCGTCGACGCCGCCGACGACGTGGGCATTGGTCATCACCCGGCGGTCGGAGAACACGAACCCGGTGCCTTCGAGGACCTTGCCGCAGCTCGGGGCCGTACCCACGACCTTCACGATCGACTGCTTGGCGCGCGCGGCGACGGGGCTGCCGACGAGCGCCGGGTCGGGGGCGCTGACCTCGGTGATGGGTTCGTTGGCGAACGGGCTGAAGACCTGGGGGAAGCCGTTCTGCGCGAGCACCGAGGAGAAGTCCGTGAACCAGGTGGACGCCTGGGGCGGCATCACCCGGGAGACGCCCAGCAGGACCGAGGAGTTGCGGACCTCCTTGCCCAGCGTCGGCAGCGAGGTGCCCGCCAGGGCCGAACCGATCAGCCAGGCGACGAGCAGCATCGCCACCACGTTGACGAGGGCGCCGCCGGTCGCGTCCAGGGCGCGCGCGGGCGACCACGTGATGTGCCGGCGGAGTTTGTTTCCCAGATGGGTGGTGAACGCCTGGCCGACCGACGCGCACACGATCACGATGACGACCGCGACGACGGCCGCGGTGGAGGAGACCTCCGAACCGTCCGTCATCTGGTCCCACAGGACCGGCAGGAGGTAGACGGCGACGAGACCGCCGCCCAGGAACCCGATCACCGACAGGATGCCGACGACGAACCCCTGGCGGTAGCCGATGACCGCGAACCACACGGCTCCGGCCAGCAGCAGGATGTCCAGCACGTTCACCGTCTATAGCCTCGCAGATTCGTCACCGGGCCCGTACGTCTCCGTGGTCCGGACGGTCCCGGATCGGCGGAGTACGGAAGTCAGCCTGTCATGCGCGCCAGTCGAGCGGCACCTGCCTGGCTCTGTCCCACGGGCGTTCCCAGCCCGCGAAGTGCAGAATCCGGTCGATCACGCCGGCCGTGAATCCCCAGACGAGTGCTGATTCGACCAGGAATGCCGGACCCCGGTGACCGCTGGGGTGGACGGCCGTCGCCCGGTTGGCCGGGTCCGTGAGATCTGCCACGGGGACCGTGAAGACCCGCGCCGTCTCCCCCGGGTCGACCACCCCGACCGGGCTGGGCGTCCGCCACCAGCCGAGCACCGGCGTCACCACGAAGCTGCTCACCGGGATGTAGAGACGGGGCAGCACGCCGAAGATCTGCACCCCGCGCGGATCGAGGCCGGTCTCCTCCTCGGCCTCGCGCAGAGCGGCCCTGAGCGGTCCGGTCGTCGCCTGGTCGCCGTCCTCGGGGTCGAGCGAGCCACCGGGGAACGAGGGCTGGCCGGGATGGGAGCGGAGGCTTCCGGCCCGCTCCATCAGCAGCAGTTCGGGGCCCCGCGCGCCCTCGCCGAACAGGACGAGCACGGCCGACTGGCGCCCCGCGCCGTCCTCCGGCGGCAGGAAGCGGCTGAGCTGCTGCGGCCGCACCGTGCGCGCGGCACGCGCGACGGGATCGAGCCAGTCCGGCAGCCCCTCCTCCGAAACCATGGCCGCAGGGCCGTCCGGCCCACCGCGCTCCGTGCCGGTCTCATGCGTCTTCATAGGCACCCCTCCGTCTCACAACGCCCGTCGTCCCGCGATTCGTTCCGCAGCGGCGGTCCGCGTCAGCCGGCGCCCAGGGGAGGTGCCGGGCTTCCCGGGTAGTCCGGCGGCGGGCTCAGCCGCTGGCCCGGCTTGCCGCCCATCTCGTACTTCAGGAGCTTGCGGGCCTTCTCCGGGTCCGTTTCGCCCTCACCGTACGACGGGCACAGCGGGGCGATCGGGCAGGCACCGCAGGCGGGCTTGCGGGCATGGCAGACGCGGCGGCCGTGGAAGATGACGCGGTGCGAGAGCATGGTCCACTCGCTCTTGGGGAAGATCGCCGCGACCTCCGCCTCGACCTTCTCCGGGTCCTCCTGCTCGGTCCACTTCCACCGTCGGACCAATCGCCCGAAATGGGTGTCTACGGTAATTCCTGGCACTCCGAAGGCATTGCCCAGCACCACATTGGCCGTCTTGCGGCCGACCCCGGGCAGCTTCACGAGATCCGCGAGCTTCCCCGGCACCTCGCCGCCGAAGTCGTCGCGGAGTGCGGCGGACAGGCCGAGGAGAGACTTCGCCTTGGCCCGGAAGAAGCCGGTCGGCCGGATGAGCTCCTCCAGCTCCTCCGGAACCGCGGCGGCCATGTCCTCCGGGGTGGGATAGGCGGCGAAAAGGGCGGGCGTCGTCTGGTTGACCCTCAGGTCGGTGGTCTGGGCGGAGAGAACCGTGGCCACGAGCAGTTCGAACGGATTCCGGAAGTCCAGCTCCGGATGGGCGTACGGGTAGACCTCGGCGAGTTCGCGGTTGATCCGGCGGGCGCGGCGCACCATGGCCAGATGCGATTCCGGCCGCCCCGGCTTCTTCTTCGGCGCGGCGGCTCCGGACGCCCCGGCCTCCGCCGGCTCCGCCCGCCTGGCCGAGCCGGGACCGCCGGTCCCGCCGGACCGGCTCTTCGCCGCTCCGGAGCTGCTTTCCGCCGTTTTCTTCAGCTTCTTCCCCTTGCCCGCACCCTGTTCGCCCACAGCGGAATCATGGCCCTCCGACACCCCATCAGCCCCCTTGGCCTGCGCTCTCACCGGCAATCCGGACACCCGGCCAGCCTAGAACGCGGCACTGACATCCGCCCCGGTCACGGGTGATCCGCCCCCAATCGGCCCCCTGCCGTGCCCCTCGGCACGCGCGTGCGTCAAACTGGTTTGTGATTGATCGCACTGTTTTACCGTCCGGCATGATGGGGACCACGGTTCCCTGAACAGGCCGACAAGGAGAGAACTCGTGGACGACGTTCTGCGGCGCGCCCCGCTTTTCGCGGCGCTCGATGACGAGCAGGCCGCGGAGCTCCGCGCCTCGATGAGTGAGGTGACCCTCGCGCGCGGTGACGCGCTGTTCCACGAGGGTGACCCCGGCGACCGCCTCTATGTGGTCACCGAGGGCAAGGTGAAGCTCCACCGCACCTCCCCCGACGGCCGCGAGAACATGCTGGCGGTCCTCGGCCCCGGCGAGCTGATCGGTGAGCTCTCGCTCTTCGACCCGGGCCCGCGCACCGCCACCGCCACCGCGCTGACCGAGGTCAAGCTCCTCGGCCTCGGCCACGGCGACCTGCAGCCCTGGCTCAACGCGCGCCCCGAGGTGGCCACGGCCCTCCTGCGTGCCGTCGCCCGGCGCCTGCGCAAGACCAACGACCAGATGTCCGACCTGGTCTTCTCCGACGTGCCCGGCCGCGTCGCCCGCGCCCTCCTGGACCTGTCACGCCGCTTCGGCGTCCAGTCCGAGGAAGGCATCCACGTGGTGCACGACCTGACGCAGGAGGAGCTGGCCCAGCTGGTCGGCGCGTCCCGCGAGACGGTCAACAAGGCCCTGGCCGACTTCGCCGGCCGTGGCTGGCTCCGGCTGGAGGCCCGCGCGGTGATCCTCCTGGACGTGGAGCGGCTGGCCAAGCGGTCGCGCTGACCCGCCGTCGTGAGGGGCCCCACCGGCATCGGCGGGGCCCCTCACGCATGTCAGATCAGCCCGTGCTCGGCCAGGTAGTCCAGCTGCGCCCGCACCGACAGCTCCGCGGCCGGCCACAGCGAACGGTCCACGTCCGCGTAGACATGGGCCACCACCTCGGACGAGGTCCGGTAGCCCGATTCCACCGCGGTCTCCACCTGGGCCAGCCGGTGCGCCCGGTGGGCGAGATAGAACTCGACCGCCCCCTGCGCGTCGTCCAGCACCGGTCCGTGGCCGGGCAGCACCGTGTGGACCCCGTCGTCCACCGTCAGCGAGCGCAGCCGCCTCAGCGAGTCGAGGTAGTCCCCGAGCCGCCCGTCCGGGTGCGCCACCAACGTCGTCCCGCGTCCGAGGATCGTGTCGCCGGTCAGCACCGCCTGATCAGCCGGAAGGTGGAACGACAGCGAGTCCGCCGTGTGGCCGGGCGTCGGCACCACGTACATCTCCAGGCCGCCGGTCGTGATGACGTCGCCGGTTCCCAGGCCCTCGTCGCCGAGCCGCAGCTCCGGGTCGAGCGCGCGCACCTTGGTCCGGGTCAGCTCGGCGAACCGCGCCGCGCCCTCCGCGTGATCGGGGTGGCCGTGGGTGAGCAGCGTCAGCGCGACCCGGCGGCCCGCACGCTCGACGGTGTCGATGACGGCACGCAGATGAGCCTCGTCCAGCGGGCCGGGGTCGATGACGACCGCCTGGTCCGCATCGGGCTCGGCGACGATCCACGTGTTGGTCCCGTCCAGCGTCATGGCCGAGGGGTTCGGTGCCAGGACGTTGACCGTACGGGCCGTGGCGGGACCGGACAGCACCCCGCCGCGCGGCTGCCCGGGCAGCGCCGCCGCGTCGCTCATGCCGCACCGCCTTCCGCGCGGGGCGCCTCGGCGACGCCGGAGGGCTCCCCACCGGATTTCATCCCCGCGGGCGTTCGGTCCGTTCCGGTGGTGGGAACGTGCTTGGTGAACTCCTCGTGCCCGGGCCAGCTCAGCACCAGCTCGTCACCGTCCAGACGGGCCTGCGCGAGTACGGGGGTGAGGTCCTGGTCCGACGCCGCCTCCAGCGCCTGCGCGGCGGTGGCGCACGGCCGCAGTGCCCGCAGCGTCGCCACGGTCGGCGGCATCATCAGCAGCTCGCCCCGGTCGTATCCGTCGGCCGCCTCGCCCGGGGTGATCCACACCGTGCGGTCGGCCTCCGTCGAGGCGTTCCGGGTGCGCTGGCCCGCGGGGAGCGCGGCGACGAAGAACCATGTGTCGTACCGGCGCGGCTCGAACTCCGGCGTGATCCAGCGCGCCCACGCGCCGAGCAGGTCCGAGCGCAGCACCAGCCCGCGCGCCTCCAGGAAGGCGGCGAACGACAGCTCCCGCGCGACCAGCGCCGCGCGGTCCGCCTCCCAGTCGTCGCCGGTGGTGTCGGTGACGACGGTCTCCGGGGTCGGACCGGCCAGCAGGACCCCGGCCTCCTCGTACGTCTCGCGTACCGCGGCACAGACGATCGCCTGCGCCTCGGCCGACGTGCCGACGCCCAGACGGCGCGCCCAGGTCTCCAGCGCGGGCCCGGCCCAGCGGACGAGCCGGTCGTCGTCGCGCGGGTCGACGCCGCCACCCGGGTAGGCGTACGCCCCTCCGGCGAAGGCCATCGAGGTGCGCCGGCGCAACATGTGGACGGCGGGCGCGCCCCCGGTACCGGTGGCGTCGTCCCGGAGCAGCATCACGGTGGCGGCCCGCCGGGGCTCGGCGGCCGTCAGTTCGCCTGCGGCGAGGGCCCTGATCCGGCCGGGCCATTCCGGGGGGTACCACTGACCATTGGACATGGCCGGAGGCTATCCGGAACCGCGTCGATGTTCGAGGGGTCCCCGGATCCGTACGGGGCACGTACACACGAGATCCCGCCCGGCCTCACGGCCGGACGGGATCAGGGCGGAGACGGTACGGATCAGACTCCGGTCAGCTCGACCTGGATCTCGACCTCGACCGGCGCGTCCAGCGGCAGCACGGCGACACCCACAGCGCTGCGGGCGTGCACGCCCTTGTCCCCGAGGACCTCGCCCAGCAGCTCGCTCGCTCCGTTGATCACACCGGGCTGGCCGGTGAAGTCGGTGGCCGAGGCGACGAAGCCGACGACCTTCACGACCCGGGCGATCCGGTCCAGGTCGCCCGCCACCGACTTCACGGCGGCGAGGGCGTTCAGCGCGCAGGTCTTCGCGAGCTCCTTGGCCTCGTCGGCCGTGACCTCGGCGCCGACCTTGCCGGTCACGGCCAGCTTGCCGTCGACCATGGGCAGCTGGCCGGACGTGTACACGTACACCCCGGACTGCACGGCCGGCTGGTACGACGCCAGCGGCGGCACGACGGCCGGGAGCGGCAGTCCGAGCTCGGCCAGCTTCGCCTCGACGGTGCCCGCCACTACTGCTTCTCCCGCTTCAGGTACGCCACGAGCTGCTCGGGGTTGTTCGGGCCGGGAACGACCTGGACCAGCTCCCAGCCGTCCTCGCCCCAGGTGTCCAGAATCTGCTTGGTCGCGTGCACGAGAAGGGGCACGGTCGCGTATTCCCACTTGGTCATGGCCCGACTGTAATGCCTGCGCAATCCAGGGCACGCGCAGCCTCGTGCGTAGCCTGCGGTGCGACTGGTTAGGCTCGAATACGTGAGCAGGTTCCAGGTCGTCAGCGGCAAGGGCGGTACCGGTAAGACCACGGTCGCCGCCGCCCTCGCGCTCGCCCTCGCGGCCGAGGGCAGGCGCACCCTCCTCGTGGAGGTCGAGGGCAGACAGGGCATCGCCCAGCTCTTCGAGGCGGATTCCCTCCCTTACGAGGAGCGCAGGATCGCCGTCGCTCCGGGCGGCGGCGAGGTCTACGCCCTCGCGATCGACGCGGAGCTGGCGCTCCTCGACTACCTCCAGATGTTCTACAAGCTCGGCAGCGCGGGCCGGGCGCTCAAGAAGCTCGGCGCGATCGACTTCGCCACCACCATCGCGCCCGGTGTGCGGGACGTCCTGCTGACGGGCAAGGCGTGCGAGGCGGTCCGCCGCAAGGACCGGCAGAACCGGTTCGTCTACGACTACGTGATCATGGACGCCCCGCCGACCGGCCGCATCACCCGCTTCCTCAACGTGAACGACGAGGTGGCCGGGCTCGCGCGAATCGGCCCGATACACAATCAGGCGCAGGCCGTGATGCGGGTGCTGAAGTCCCCGGAGACCGCGGTGCACCTGGTGACGCTGCTGGAGGAGATGCCGGTCCAGGAGACCGCGGACGGCATCGCGGAGCTGCGCGCCGCCGAGCTGCCGGTGGGCCGGGTCATCGTGAACATGGTGCGCCCGCAGCTGCTGGACGGGGACGCGCTGCGCGCCACGGTGGGCGGACGGCGCAAGGAGATCGCCAAGACGCTGACGCGGGCGGGCGTGACCGGCGCGGCGGGGCTCGTACGCCCGCTGGTCGAGCAGGCCGCCGAACACTCCCAGCGGGTCGCGCTGGAGCGCGAGCAGCGCACCGTGCTGGCCGGGCTGGGCCTGCCGGGGTACGAGCTGCCGCTGATCGGCGAGGGGGTGGACCGGGCCGGGCTCGACCACCTGGCGGCCGCACTCCGCGACCAGGGCGCGGGCCGAGCGGGATCCGGACGAGGGGCGGGTGCATGACAGCGCGCACGAAGACGGGGGCGGGCGAAGGTACGGGGTCGGGCGCACCCGATCCCGTACCGGCTCTGGACGCCGACGCCCTGATCGACGACCCGGGCGTCCGGATCATCGTCTGCTGCGGTTCCGGCGGCGTCGGCAAGACGACCACCGCCGCCGCCCTCGGGGTGCGGGCGGCGGAGCGCGGCCGCAAGGTCGTCGTCCTCACCATCGACCCGGCCCGCAGACTCGCCCAGTCCATGGGCATCGACTCGCTGGACAACGTCCCGCGCCGGGTGAAGGGCATCGAGGGCTCCGGTGAGCTGCACGCCATGATGCTCGACATGAAGCGGACCTTCGACGAGATCGTCGAGGCGCACGCGGACGGCGAGCGGGCCCGCGCGATCCTGGAGAACCCCTTCTACCAGTCCCTGTCGGCCGGCTTCGCGGGCACGCAGGAGTACATGGCGATGGAGAAGCTGGGGCAGCTCCGGTCGCGGGACGAGTGGGACCTGATCGTCGTGGACACTCCGCCGTCGAGGTCCGCGCTGGACTTCCTGGACGCCCCCAAGCGTTTGGGTTCGTTCCTGGACGGGAAGTTCATCAAGCTGCTGATGGCCCCGGCGAAGATGGGCGGCCGCGCGGGGATGAAGTTCCTCAACGTGGGCATGTCGATGATGACCGGAACGCTGGGGAAGCTGCTGGGCGGTCAGTTCCTGCGCGACGTACAGACGTTCGTCGCCGCGATGGACACCATGTTCGGAGGCTTCCGTACCCGGGCGGATGCCACGTACAAGCTCCTTCAGGCGCCCGGTACGGCGTTCCTCGTCGTCGCTACGCCGGAGCGGGACGCCCTGCGCGAGGCGGCGTACTTCGTGGAGCGTCTGGCCGCGGAGGCCATGCCGCTCGCGGGGCTGGTGCTCAACCGGGTCCACGGCAGCGATGCCGCGCGTCTCTCCGCCGAGCAGGCGCTCGCCGCCGCGGAGAAGCTCGATGCAGAAAATCTTGAGACCGACGGCATTGTGGATCAGGCGGCAGGGAAGGCTGGACTTCGTGAGCCCGCCGACTCCCCCACGGACGGGCACGCACCCACCACGGACGCCGGGCCCCGGCCCGACAGCGCGGCAGCCGTCACAACCGAAGAACTGGCCGCGGGCCTGCTCCGTCTGCATGCCGAGCGGATGCAGGTGGTCGCGCGCGAACAGGACACACGCGACCGCTTCACCGCGCTGCACCCCGAGGTGGCCGTGACCGCCGTGGCCGCGCTGCCCGGAGACGTCCATGACCTCTCGGGCCTGCGAGCCATCGGGGACCGCCTCGCGACCGGTTCCGCACCGGCCGGAGCTGTCTAGCCCCTCGTCCCACGTAAGCCGTACAACGTACGGACCGCCAAGGGCTAGCCGACGGCGGCGAACGTCTCGTGCAGCTCCTCGCTGTCCTCCAGCCCGATCGCCACGGGCAGGATGCCCGAGGAGCGCTCGTACTCGCTGCGGGCGGTCTCCAGCAGCCGGCGCCAGGACGTCACCGTCGGCCGCCTGCGCAGCAGCGCGCGGCGCTCCCGCTCGGTCATCCCGCCCCACACGCCGAATTCGACGCGGTTGTCCAGAGCGTCAGCCAGGCACTCGGTCCGCACCGGGCATCCGGTGCACACCGCCTTGGCCCTGTTCTGCGCTGCCCCTTGTACGAACAGTTCATCCGGATCAGTAGTGCGGCAGGCTGCCTGCGCACTCCAGTCGGTTACCCAGCCCATCCCGGCGCCGTCCTCTCCCGAATCGAGGCTCCCCCACGGCGGCAGCGGCATATTCACCGCTGCCAGTTGAGGACGTTACGGAAGGTGGCGACAGCACAACACCCCCTTCGGGCCCAATCTTGAATGGCCCGAACGGACTATGCGTATACGGCAGATCACCCAGGGGAGTGAGCTGGGGACATGCGGGACTATCCCGTCAGAATCGGGACAGTCCACCAGAACCACATCGGACGTTCGGTGACACACGGGGCGAATTCGGGAGCGCCGGGCGCGTGGCCGGATCGTGCACGGGGGTTGATACGGAACCGGACTGCTGTGACAGTTGAGAGCAGCTTAGGCCAAGGCATATCCGTGTGTCCGGCGAATGGGAACGTAGCCGCCTCACGTCGCCATGCCACCAGGTCCAGCAGCCGCGGCGCGGCAACCACGCCGGATCCGAATGTCACGGTCCGGTACGCGAACGCTCCGATGGACCCCCGGTCCTACGGAACGCTCATATCTACGGATTAGGCTGCCCCCATGCCAAAGAAGCGCTCGGGCGGGGGTCTCACCACGACCCAGCAGGCCGCCAAGTTCCTCGGTGTCGCCGCACTCTCCGGAGTCGTCCTGGCGGGCATCGCGCTGCCGGCGGCCGGAGCACTGGGCCTCGCGGCCAAGGGGACGGTCGACGGGTTCGACGAGATCCCGGCCAACCTGAAGACCCCGCCGCTGAGCCAGCGCACCAAGATCCTCGACAGCAAGGGCGGCCTGATCGCCACGGTCTACTCGCGCGACCGCACGGTGGTGCCGATCACGAGCATCTCCCCGTACATGCAGAACGCGATCATCGCGATCGAGGACGCCCGCTTCTACGAGCACGGTGCGGTCGACCTCAAGGGCATCCTGCGCGCGCTGAACCGCAACGTTCAGGCGGGCGGTACGGCGGAAGGCGCCTCCACCCTCACCCAGCAGTACGTGAAGAACGTCTTCGTGGAGGAGGCCGGCGACGACCCGGCCAAGGTCGCCGAGGCCACCCAGCAGACGCTGGGCCGCAAGGTCCAGGAGCTGAAGTACGCGATCCAGGTCGAGGAAGAACTCGGCAAGCGGAAGATCCTGGAGAACTACCTCAACATCACCTTCTTCGGGCAGCAGGCATACGGCGTCGAAGCGGCCTCGCAGCGCTACTTCTCCAAGTCGGCGAAGGACCTGAAGCTGGAGGAGGCGGCGCTGCTCGCCGGGATCGTGCAGTCGCCCAGCCGCTACGACCCCATCAACGACACGGAGGAAGCGACCAAGCGGCGCAACACCGTGCTCCAGCGCATGGCGGACATCGGCAAGATCTCGCAGAAGCAGGCGGACAAGGCCCAGGAGACGCCGATCAAGCTGAAGGTCAAGCGACCGCGGAACGGCTGCATCACCGCCGTCAGCGGCGCCGGGTTCTTCTGCGACTACGTCTCGAAGATCGTCAAGAGCGACCCGGCCTTCGGCAAGACCGCGAAGGACCGCGCCAAGCTGTGGGCGACCGGCGGACTGACCATCAAGACGACCCTGGACCCGCGGTCGCAGGCCGCGTCCAACGAGGCCGCCGTCTCCCGGATCAACGAGGACGACAAGGTCGCCGACGCGGTCGTCCAGGTCCAGCCCGGCACCGGACGGATCCTGGCGATGGCCCAGTCCAGGCCGTACGGCCTCGACCCGTCCAAGCACCAGACCATGCTGAACCTCTCCGTCGACCACGCGATGGGCGGCAGCTACGCCGGCTTCCAGGTCGGGTCGACGTTCAAGCCGATCACCGCGGCGGCGGCGCTGGAGAAGGGCATCAGCCCGGCGCAGAGTTTCGACACCCCGCGCAAGATCTCGCTGCCGGCCGACTCCTTCCGCACCTGTGCGGGCGCACCCACGGACGACAAACCGTGGAGTGTGCAGAACGAGACGGAGTCGGAGAAGGGCATGTTCGACATGACCAGCGCGCTGGGCAAGTCGATCAACACCTACTTCGCGAAGCTGGAACAGAAGACCGGCCTCTGCGAGACGCTCGCGATGGCGAAGAAGGTCGGCTACGAACGCGGCGACAACAAGCCGCTGTGGGAGGTCGCCAACACCACGCTGGGCGGCCAGGAGTCGACCCCGCTGGCCATGGCCTCGGTGTACGCGACCTTCGCCAACCGCGGCACGTACTGCACACCGGTCGCGGTCCTCTCGGTCACCAAGCCGAACGGCAAGCCGCTCGACGTGCCGAAGTCGCGGTGCAACCGCGCGATGAGCGAGCACACGGCCGACACCATCAACCAGATGCTCAAGGGTGTCGTCGAGGACGGCACCGGCACGCAGGCCGGGCTCAGCGACCGTGACAACGCGGGCAAGACCGGAACCACCGACGAGCGCAAGAACGCCTGGTTCGTCGGCTATACGCCGAACCTGTCCACAGCGGTCTGGGTCGGCAGCGACGGCGCCCACCAGAACAAGATGATCAACATCGTCATCGGCGGCCAGTACTACGACAAGGTCTGCGGCGGCTGCCTCCCCGGCCCGATCTGGAGGACGGCGATGACCGGCGCCCTCAGCTCGTCCGAGACTCCTTCCTTCAACCCGGTCGACGTACCGCGGGCGAAGGAGAAGGAGGACAAGGAAAGGAAGCCGGACGGGGACAAGAAGAAGCCGGGCGACAACAAGCCCGGCGACGACAACAACCCGTTCCCCGGCATCAGCATCCCGCCGGACGTCCTCGGCGGGAACAACGGCCACGGCCGGGGCCAGAACGACGGTGGTACGAACGGCCCCTGACGGCCGATACGCAGACGAGGGCGGGGGGCTCCGGATCCTCCGGGCGTCCCCCCCTC